>JBBITC010000032.1:0-6495 GCA_037440965.1 Candidatus Aenigmatarchaeota archaeon
AATTTTCTCCTTATTTGCAACTATACATCCTCTTTCTCCAAGCTTTAAAGCAACGTTGCATCCAAGCCTTAAAATTTTCTCAGCAATTTTTTCCTCATTTTTTTCTTTTGTTATAATTTTTCCTTCTTCAAAATCTGGTAAAAAGAAATCAACAAACTTTAAATTTCTTTTCAATTCTTTCAAATCGCAATTCACTCCACTTTTCAAGTCTGGCTCCAAAAAAGTTATCATTCCTTTATTTTTTGCATATTTTAAAACTTTTTTCACATCTTTTTGAAATTTTTTCTGCAGATTATATCCTCCAATATACAAACATTTTCCCTTTATTTCATCTAACTTAAAATCTTTAAAAGAAAATAAAGAATTTGTTCCTCTAAAAGTGAAAAGTGAACGAGAGCCGTCGATAAAATGAACCCCTAAGCTTATTCCTGTCCTTTCTTCTATTACTTTTATTTTATTCTCAACACAAAAATCTTCAATTTTTTTAATTATAAAACTTCCGAAAAAATCATCTCCAAGCAACCCAATAAACCTTGTTTTTATTCCTAGTTTTGCTAAAGCTAAAGCAAAATGTGCAGCTCCACCACCAACTTCAACTTCAACAGAATCCAAAAGAATTTGAGAATCTTTTTTTGGATAATTTTCTATAGGAGAAGTTAAGATGTCGATATTTATATCACCAATAACAGTTATTTCAACCATTCAATTCCCTTATTTTTTCTTTAATAATTTTCGAATATTTTCTAACAATTTCTTTTAATCTTTTTTCATTCTTTGCCTGAACGCATAAGTTAATTTCTGGTAAAGTTTGACTTGCTCTTATCAAAACCCATTCTTTTTCATTAAACCAAATTTTAAACCCGTCCATTATATCTACGGATTTCGGAAATTCTTTTTTCAGTTTTTCTACAATCTTAAATTTTCCCTCATCGCTTTTAGTATTTATATAAAGCTTTTCTATCGGGTTTATTTCGATTTCCTTAGCTAATTCTTCCAAATTTCTTCCAGTTTCATTCAAAATTTTAGTCAAATAAAGGGTCGAAAGAATGCCATCAGAAAAGGGATAGAAGATATTGAAATAAAAATGAGAGCTTTGCTCACCTGCAAATAAAGCATTTTCTTCAAGAAGCTTCTTTTCTATAAATCCATGCCCAACTCTGTACCATAAAACTTTACCTCTATTTCTTCTTATAATATCTTCTAGCTCACTCGCACAGTCATATGTTAAAATAATTTTTCCTCTTTTTTTCTTTAATAGATCCTTGATGAAGATTGCATTAATTATACTAGGATTAATAAAATTACCAAGAGAATCAACAAATACCGACCTGTCAGCATCACAATCAAATGCAACACCAAAATCAGCCCTTTCCTTCTTTACTACTTTCTTAAGGGTATCCAAAAGTTTTCCCCAAGGTTCTAATCTATGAAAGCCATATAAACCTGGATCTGGTTTATCATGGAGTGGTATGATATCTAGCCCTAAATCTTTTAAAACATTTGAGGCTCTTATTCCAGCTCCACCAAGAAAATCAATAGCAACTTTTCCTTTTAAGGTTCCAAGTTTTCTTTTCAAAAAATTTGTATATTCTTCCAAAATTTCTTCTTCTTTAATTTTTCCTCTACCCCTTAAGAAAATTTCAGATTCAAAAATTTTCTTTATTTTTTCATTATTTTCGATAAAACTTGTTCCGTTTGGTTCAATAAATTTAAAGCCATTCCATTCTTTTGGGTTATGACTGTTATGACAACAAACACCACCCACACCTGCTATAAATGTTTCTCCTTCTACTGAAAAATCATATACATAACAAGAACTTGGGTTAACTTTTCTAATTTCTTTTATGGGTAAAAGAATCAAATTACCATACACATGATATTTTTCTCTGTTGTTTCTTTCTTTTACATTTTTTGTATTCCAATGTGACGACCAAACTCTTTTCAATTCTTTCATACTGTCGAAATTAGAGATGATTATTTCAAAAATTTTTTCAGAATTTTTTATGCCAAGTTTTATACCAAACTCTAATAATAGATAGCTTAGTCCATTAAGAAGCTCAAAACTAGCAGTGGTGAATTTCATGAATTGCGGGGTAAGCGTTCCGTCTCCAAGAAATAAACCTCTTAAAAATTCAATTTTATTTTTTTTCGATAAGTTAAAAATAATATCTGGAATTTTTTTTGTTCTAGCGTCTTTTTTTTCAAACCCAAAAATTTTTGCAAATAAAGAATAAATTATTAAATTATCAACAGTAATTATTGTTTTATTTTTTTTCTCATAGCAATGCGGGTTTATTCCGAAAGCTTTCTTAATTATTTTTTTGATATCTTCAATAGCTATATTTTCATGACCCTTATTTCTAGGACCAAAAGTAAATCTAATTCTACAGTTTTCAAGATTTCCTTCTGCCACATAATAACCTATCAGTCTAGCCAATTCTGGTGTTATTTTTATTATATTCTTAATTTTTCCTTTTCCTCCTGCGCAATAAAGTGTGCAATTTTTAATTGATTTGACCTCTTCCAATGAAAGTTCACTTAATTTTATTTTACTCAGAGTTCTACCATCTTTCCAACTTCCTTTAAAGAAATCAATAGTATGGACGAATTCTTTACTACCTAAAAATTTATCTTCATCGATACCCAAAAAAGAGAGATATTTTCTTAGATATCCTATTTTTATAAATTCCCTGTTGGTTTTGATTTCTATACGTTGAATGGTCATTGGTGAAATTCCGCATTTAATAGATGCCTCTTTTCTGCTTATTCCAAATTCTTTTCTCTTTTTAAATAGGAAAAGTTTTCCTTTATTTTTCAGCTTTACTTTTTTCACTCTTTTTGAATTTAACATCCTTTTCCTATTAATTTCTAATATTTTTTCTCCTTGCAATATTATTTTTCCTATACTTTCTCGATAAGGGTAAAGTTCCTTTACTAAGTTTATTTTTACATTTCGGGAGAGATTTGGAATTGACAATGGAACAGGAACGATATCACCTATTTCAAGTTGAGAGGTTGGAATAGAAATCACCTTACCATTTCTGTAGGTATAGAGACTATGAGAGGAAGTAACTTTTACACTTCTTCCATATGCAAGTTTAATTTCAAGAACATCTTCGTTAATTTTGTGTTTAAAAATCCCTTTTATTTTTTTAAACTCCACCTTTCCTATTTCTGGATCAAAGGAAAGTACTTTAAAATTTCTAAAATTCCCCTCTTTTAACTGCCTGTCTATAAATTCTCCTACTTTCACAAGTTTCCTGTAATTATTTTCATCTTCGATTAAAGTGAATTCATCTCCATCAACACTTGCAGTGATCGCACAACCAAAAGTTTTATTTTTCCATGCATAAAAATATGCCAAAGGGTTTGGAATTAAACCTAAAGAAATTACATCACATCCTGTGGAAGTTAAACCAGAAACAAAATTTCTAAACAATTTTGGAGAAGACGGTCTTGTATCAAAACCAACACAAACTTTTTCTCTTCCATTCAAAAAAGTTCCTAAAGCTTTCCCGATTTTAAAAGCTACTTCATCAGTTAAATCCTTTCCATAAATCCCACGAATATCGTAAGCTCTAAAAATCCCCATATAATTTAAGTATAAAAATAATAAAATATTTTTAAGGTTTTTATGCAAGAAAACAAGGTTCTGCCAGCTTTGGAAAATTTAATAATGGTTACTCCTGAGTTAAAGAGTTTCAAGTCAAAAGTTGGCGGTTTGGGGGATGTTGCAGAAGAGCTTAGCAAAGCTTTAGCAGATTTAGGAATTAAGGTTACTATTGTAAGCATTCTTTATAAAAAAGGTAGAAAAGAAGTTGAAGAAAACGGTAAAATAGTTATTAAACCCTTTGATCTGGATTATTCTGATTTACTAATAGAAGATACAGGTAAAGAGGTTGAAGTTGAAGTAGCAGGAGAAAAAATTGTTGCAAAAATAAAAAAATCAAAGATAGGAAATATTGATGTAATTTTCTTAGAAAATGGAAAATATGGCGAGCTAGTCTATGGTGGAGATTTATTAAGACAAGCTATTTTTATAGGAAGAGGAACTCTAGAGGCATTAAAAATAATGGGTATAAGACCAACTATTATTCACATGCATGATGGTTTAACAGGTCTTGTTACTTTTTTAAGAACCGATGAGAGATACTCCAAAGATCCTTTTTTAAATAAGGCAAAATTGGTTTTCACAGTCCACAATGCAGGCTACGCTTATCAACAAATATTTGATTCGAATAGGTTTGATGAGTTAGGAATAGATAGAATCCATTGGGATGGTATAGTTTGGGATGGTAGAATAAACTTGACTTATGCTGCTTTATTCCATTCTCAAAAATGTAATACTGTAAGTAAAGATTATGCGAATGCATTAAGAAGTGATGGTGAAGGCTTAGGACCCATGTTTAGGAAAAAAGATATAATAGGAATAGTTAATGGAATAGATTTAGAATATTGGAAGCTAAAAAGAGATAAAAGAGAGGCAAAGCTAGATTTGATAAAAACAATGAAAAAATATGGTGCGAACTTAAATCCAAACAAATTTACTATAGTTGTTCCAAGAAGAATAAGTTATCAAAAAGGTTGGAATGCGATTCTTAAAATTTTAAGGGAAATTGTGAGAGAAAGGAATGAAGGAGGTTTGGGAGCTCAATTCATTCTTCTTGGAAGGGCCCACGAAAGTGACCCTCTTGGCCAAGAATGGGTAAGGGAATTTAAAAAACTAGCAAAAGAGTTGAAAAATAAGTTTGTTTTTATAAATACTTTCGACCAATCTTTAGCAAAACTCATGTACGAAGGGGGAGATCTTTTACTTTATCCTTCTATTCCTGACAAAGAGCCGTGTGGAACTGGCTATATGATTGCTATGGCAAACATGACACCAACAGTAGGGACTGATACAGGAGGTTTAGCAGAAATAATAGAAGAATTTGACCCAGAAACTTTGAGAGGAAATGGCTTTAAGGTTCCAAAAAAAGAATATTCTCCAGAGGCATTTTATGCAAAAATTTCTAAGGCTATTGAAATATTTCTTTTCTATCCACAAAAATGGAAAAAACTAACTGAAAACTGTTTAAATACTGATGTTAGTATGGAAAAAGTTGCAAAAGAGTATGTTTATAGAATCTATAAGCCAGTTGTTGAAACAGAAATTTAATTTAATAAACAAAAATAAGATTTATGAGAATTGCTATATTTTGTTGGGAATTCTACCCAAGATTTGTTGGTGGTTTAGGAACTTATGCAGTAGAGATTTCAAGAAAATTTGAAGATTTTGGCAATGAGGTAACAGTCTTTACTTTAAATGAAGGTAATTTGAAAACAAAAGAAAATTGGAATGGTATAGAGATTCACAGACCTTTAATACTTGATGTTAGTGATATTTTTCCCTTTATCGTTACAGATGATTTAAAAAAATGGGGTACTTCTATTAAGTTATTCTCTGATATTTTTGCTTATAATTTACTTTCAGCAACCAAGTTTGTAAATTTTTGCATAAAAAAAGAGAAAAGAAAGTTTGACATAGTTGCAATTCATGATTGGCTTTCTTCTATTACTGGCCTAGCCATAAGAAAAGATTTAGGAAAAATTCCAATAGTTTTTCATCTTCATTCAGTTGAAGAACAAAGAAGTTTAGGCTCTGGTTCAGAAGTTGTTAAATATCTAGAAAGAACGATGGCAGAAAAAGCAGATAAAATAATTACTGTTTCCAATTCTATGAAAGAATTTCTAGTTAAACTAAACTATCCAAAAGATAAAATAGAAGTTTGTTATAATGGTTGTGATCCCAAAAAATACGACCCAAAAAAAGTGAAAAAAGAAAAGGTCGAGAATTTGAAAAGATTTTATGATATAAAAGAAAATGAAAAAATAATATTTTTTATAGGAAGGTTAACTTGGGTAAAAGGAATTAAAAATCTTATAAAAGCTATGCCTTCTGTTCTTAAAGATTTTCCAGAATCAAAGCTTATAATTCTTGGCAAAGGTGAAGAATATTCTGAATTAATTGAACTTTCAAAAAAACTTGGAATTGAAAATAAAGTAAAGATTCGTTCAGAATGGATTTCAGAAGAGGAAAGAATTTTACATTATGCTATGGCTGATGTTTGTGTTTTTCCTAGTATAAGCGAACCTTTTGGTATAGTTTCCTTAGAAGCGATGGCAATGGAAAAACCAGTAGTTGTTGGAGCTGCTGGAGTTAGTGGTTTAAGAGAGCAAGTAATTCCTTCTGGAAAAAACAGAACAGGAACTCATGTTAATGGTGAAAATCCTGAAGATATAGCTTGGGGTATAAAAGAGACTTTTAAGAATTTTGAGGATGCGAAAAAGTGGGGAAAAAACGGAAGAAAAAGAGTTTTAAAAGAATTTACTTGGGACATAACTGCTAAAAACACTCTCAAAATTTATGAAAGTGTTTTGAAATAATCACCAATCTTCTTCTTCCTCATCTTCAAAATCTTCTAAAGGGTCCCATTGGTCTTCTTCCAATTTTAC
>JBBITC010000033.1:0-6384 GCA_037440965.1 Candidatus Aenigmatarchaeota archaeon
GAAATTCTGTCTTCTTCATTTCTGTTGAAAAAATTTCGCTTGCAGCCAAAGGAACAAAAGGGACATCTCTTCCAAGTTCTTTTGCTATCGCCATTGCTAAAGCACTTTTCCCTGTGCCTGGAGGACCAGCAAGTAAAACCGCTCTTCCAGCAAATTTCCCTTCTTTTATTAATCTAACAACTAAACAAGCAGCTTCCCTTGCTTCTATTTGCCCTACCATCCCGTCAGCTACAGGTTTGGCTTTCAAACCTTCTAGACCCAAACCCTGAATGTGAGAATGTGCAGCTACTCTTTCCCATTCACGCAGAGACTCAGGAACTTCCCTTATCTCTGGCATAATGGTCACATATTTTTATTCTTTACATTTTTAGTTTAAATTTTTTGCGATAAGAAAATTTTTCATAAAATTGCCGTCCCTAGAAGTAAATCTAAACTTAATCTTACTTTTTCTGAATAAAAAATTATTTATCACATTTAGGACATCTCAATATTTGCTTGTAACCCTGGGAATAATCTATATAATATCCGTGTATCTTACAATAGCTATAAAAGTATTCTATGTTCCCATAACCATAAGGGTCTGTTGTGAATGCTGGATAACTCCCGAGCAACCTAATTAAAATTCTTTTCCAGAGCGGAATCTTCTCTTTTGGAACTAGAGTTGAAAGATGTGACATAAAAAAATTTAATTATTTAAAAGGATTTAAATTTTTAAGAAATAGTAAAAAACTATTTTTCAACTTCTATTTTCAAAACATCATCTTTAAACTCTTTTTTAACAATAGAAGCATTAGCAGGCAAAGGAATTAGTTTAAAATAAGCCTTATCACCAGCAAAGGCCTTTATTTCCATACTTTGCTCAAGCTTTTTTACTTCTATATCCTTTTCCTTAACATCAGGAAGCTTAATAGAAATTATTTGTCTATTTCCCAAGTTTTTAATCTCAGCTTCTGGCTCTTCAGTAACTTTAGGGACTCTAACCTTCCTTTCGATCTTTTCTTCTTCTTCACTAACTTCTTCAACTCCAGCTTTTACTCCCAACCTTCTTTTAATCTCAGGCTCAATTTTTTTATATTCCCCAGAAGTTTTAACTTCAATATGTGGTTTCATTCCAGTTCCACTTTGAATTGTTATGCTAATCCCCCCTCCTCTTATCCCAGGCTTAATCCTAAATTTTGGAAATTCAAACCCAAACATTTTGTCTATTCTTCTAAACTCTTTTTCTATATCCTCAAAAATGTCAAAAGTTTCAAATTCCCTTTCTTTTAAAGGTGTTCCACAATAAGGACAAAAATCCCATTTATCGCTAACCTTTTCTCGACATTTCTTGCATCTCTTTTTTTCAAACATTTTCTAGCCTGAATTTATTTTGTTTACTCTATTTTTATTTCTTTTCCTGCTTTTTTCTTTTTTTAGGAAATCTTACTCTCAGTTAGTGTTTAAATAATCTAAAAAATATATTGCTTTCTAATTTAAATATTTTTCTATTGTTAGACGTCTAACATTAAAACTTTTATTTATACTCGTTTAAAAATTAAACCATGCCAAGCCTTTTGTTCATGCTTTTTGGAATAATAGATTTGATTGGAGGAGTTATACTTTTCTTTGGAACTGTTAGCTTTTTACCTCAAATAGCAAAGTATATAGGTTTAATTTTAATTGCAAAAGGAATTTGGACCTTAATAACAAGCCTTATTTCCTAACCAAAAACTTCCAAAACTTTTGCTTTTATCACAGCATCTCCGCCAGAAGGTACAGCTAAAGTTTCTCCACAAACTAAACACTTAACTTCAGTTGAAGCCTTGCTAAAAATTATTTGCTTATTCTTGCACTTCTTGCACATAACATGAACAAACTTGCTTTTTGGCGGTAAAACTAAGTCCATAACTACACCTTAACTATTTCAAACTTTTTAACTCTAAAGCCCTTTCCTCTTGTATGCTTTTTCCCACAAACTAAACACTTAAATCTTAAATCAAGCTTTTTTGTTGGTTTTTCCCTTCCTTTTGGATTTTCTTTAGGAAAACTTCCATAACCTTTCATTTTTCTTAAAAACCTTCTTTGTCCTTGAGCTAAAGTCCTTCTCTGTCTTTTCTTTGCTATTTCCACTTCATGCTCAGTATGCTTCTTGCAATATGGGCAAAATGTTCTAATTTTCTTTGGCATTTTCATATTTTTTCCCTTGAATTTATTTAAATTTATAATTATTAAGTAGAGTTTTAAGTTTATTCCTTTTATTTCTGATTGATGAAATTTATTCTATCTTTGAATTTATTTAAATCATCTTTAAAAATTATATTTCTTTCAATAACTTCAAAACCATTTTTTAAAGATTAAGAATGCTAAATTACTTTTCAGATTTATATTCTTCAACTATTCCCCTTTCCTTTAAAATCTTTAAGTTTTCCTCTGGAATTTTAGCTACATCGCCTTTTTTAAAAGGGCCATAAACTTTTTCATCACTTCCTATAAACTCTGGGACGTCTTCTTTAAAAACAACTAAATTCTCTTCCTTTTTTTCTTCTTTTTTCTCAGCCAAAATTTGATTCAAAACTTTTTTTCTCCTTTCCTCTATAGTTTTTACCAGAACTTCAAAAAATTCTCTTTCCTCTTCACCCAAGTTTTCAGGAGGAATTTTAGTTCTCACAGCAATTATTGCTTGATTTATAATTTTCCTTTCCCTTCTGTTGAAGATATCCTCTACTAATGCTTTCACATTCTTCAATTCCAAAGCAACTTTCCTGTTTTCTTCAGAAATTTTTCTTTTTTGTTCTAGGTACAAAGCTAGATTTTCATAAAAATTTTCTGGTAGCTTGGTAAGCTTTGGTGATGTTTGCTCCTCTCTCTGAATTTTTCTTATAAGCTCAAAAGTAATAGTTTCTTCAGGCATTTTTATCCTTATTAACTTTTCTCTACACAAGTTAAATATTCATGCTCTGGGTTTTTACACCTGAAAAAAATTCTTTTTTTTGCTATATTAAAAATATTTTCCTGCGAGTCTTTTATCTGTGTTACTGCTTCTTCATTCCAACTTTCAAAATAATTCCAAGGGCAATTTTTGCATTTATATTCTTCTACCAAAACGCTTTTCCTCTTGTAAGGAATGAAAGGTTTATAAATCTCTAAGCTCTTCAAAAATTCTTCAAAACTTTTTTTACATTTTTCCTGAATAAAGACCCTATTAAAAAATGAAGAATAAAAAATTAATGCTTTATCCTCTTCCTAATCTTCAACTTCTTAAAAGGATAATTAACAGGATTTTTTATAGCTATTTTTCCTTCTCTATCTTTACAAATCTCATCGGGTAAACAAACTTTCATGTCTAAGTAGAAATTTGAATTATCGCAGTTTGGTGGCAATAAATTTCTTTCTTGCCTTAAGTGCCACCTTAGCTGAGTTCTTAGATAGTTTGCCCTTAAAGGAGGATAATTTTTTCCATTCCATTCATTTAAAGTCTTTTCTATTTTCTCCAAATCCCACCCCATGTTTCTTAAAAAGTTTATCAGAATAAAAACACTTCTTTTTCTTCCATCACCCAAACCTTTCAATATTGCTTGTATGCATGGAGGAAAAAAAGTTTCAGGAATAGCTTTCATCTTCTTTAACTTTATTTTTGGAATCTCTTCTTTCACTTCTACTTTATGCTTGGCAGACCAGTCCAAAGCTTCAACAACTAAAGCCTCAGCATCATGAAGCTTAACTTTTTGAACCAAAAATCTTTCATTAACTTTTACTTTTTCAGGAAGTGCCTGCTCTTTCTCGAATTTTTCCAGTTCTTCTGGCTTTATTGGCAAGCTTACAAGCATGGTCGATTCATGTAAAGAATAAGGAAGTCTGAATAAATGTCTTGAGCCAAAAACATCCATGCTGACAACTTTGAAAGGGTTTAGGCCATTTTCATCAGTTATTTGGTCAATTTTTTTTCCAACCATTTGTGAAATTTGTTGAGGAGAAGCTAAGCTAAGCATTTCCTCTTTTAGTTGCTCGCTTATATACCATTTAATATACTCTACAATTTTCTGCAAAAGCTCAGGATAAAAGTTTTGAGAAGGTTGAAAATTTATTTTTTCAGGTAAGGACTCAAAAGGAATTCCTATGTGAAAACCCTTTCCACCAGAAAATTTTATGCTATAATTTTGAACTCCATGGTCCTTCAAAGCTTCTATTATTTGTTTTGCTGTTATCTTTACAATTTCGAAATTGTTCACATCAGGATCAATAAAAATATCCCAACCAATTCTTAACTCATCTAACTGTACTTTAGTCATTCCAACATCCAACTTCATAGGTTGAGACCATCTCTCAACAGAACCATGAAAAGCTACAGCACCTTCAGCAACAGCTTGAATAACATCCTGAGGGTATTGAATCAAATCTGGCCTTTTTCCAAAACTTCCATCTTTATAAACAGGAACGACTTCCCTATTTTTTCCTGCTTCTATCAAAGCATTAAAAACAGATTCTCTTGAATACCAATTCCAAACTTTTTGAAAATCTACCATAGCTATCATGAGAAGTTTTGACTTCTCAATAATAATAGTAACTTAAATATTGAAATCTCTTTCTAAATCCTTCTATTTACCAAAGAAACTAAGGCTTGAGGTATGAGAAGGTCTTTTGAGCTAACAATTCAAAAACTGCGATGCTTCACATTTAATTAGCTCATGAAATCTGTCAAAAATTTTTGTCCTTTGCCTAAAACTTGAGCCTGAATCTTCAATTTTTTTCTTATTTCTTCTGCTAATTCTTTTACATAACCATGAACACAAAAAACTTTTTTTGGTTTAACTTCTTGAACAAAAAGCATAAGCTGTTCAAAATCGCAATGGTCAGAAATTGGGAAAGCCTTAACACCATAATCTCTTGACAAGGCCCAGCCAGTAAGCACGCACCCTTTTGAATTTCCATTTTGAACATAAGGAATTGTGTGCATAGGTCTTACAAAAATTTTTGAATCTTCATTTTTATCCAAAAATTTCAAGTTCACATCAAACTCATTATAAACTTCTGAGTATTTCCTTATAGAATCAGAAACTTGGGGCACTATACCATTCTTGTTAAGCAGTTTTATTATTTCCTGTGATTTTCCTATGGTATAACCTCCAAGGTTAACATCAAACCCATTTTTCAGCTGTTTAAAAACCCAATCAACTAATTCTTTTCTCGCTTCTTCTATCAAAGGAAATTTGTAGAATGGTTTGCCATAAGTAGCTTCTGTTATCAGTATATCAGCTTGCTGAATTTTAATTGCCTTCTGAGTTAAACCTTGCCAGAGTTTAAAATCTCCAGTATAAAGAATAGAAATGTCGTCAGTTTCTATGAAAACTTGGGTTGAACCTAGAATGTGACCAGAACTTATTAGCTTTGCTGAAAAACCATCAAATTCAATTTTCTTACCTTCTTTTACTATATTTGCCTCAAAAAAAGGATCTCTCAGTTTTATCAGTTTATAAGTTTCCTCAGTGCAATAAGGTTTTTTAATTATTTCCCTTGGTGAATGGTCCTGGTGAGCATGAGAAACAAAAGAAATGAAATCAGAAACTTTTGGATCAAGCAAAACAATTTTATCGTTTATCTTAATTGCAATTCCATTTCCATAAGAAATGCTTACTTTCATAAAAAAATATTGTGTTTCTTTCTATTTCTTTTTTGTCAATTGCTTTATTTCCTTTTTTAGCTTCAAAAGCTTAACAGAAAAATTACATTTGCTGCATTTTAAGTTAAACTTTTGATTTTGACCCTGTCCAGAAACAAAAGGTTCTTCCCATTTTTCTTTTCTTTTTTCAAAATACCCACACTCTGGGCACTTTAATTCTACTGTAGCTTCTTGTTCTCCAACCATTTTGATAATCCTTACTCTTCCTTTAACTTCTTCTTTTGAATTTGCTAAATCTCTTGTGGTTATATACTCTATCTGCATATTAACCAATTGGTCTGTGCTTTGGCCTTAAATCTCTTGAACCACATTTTCTACATTTAACCTTTCCAGCTTTTACTTTTGCAGGGTCTGCTCTTATCTTTGTTTTACAAACTCTACAAACATAAACTCTAAAGAAAAGTCTTTGAAGAGCTTCGGGAAAAGATTTCTTTACCATAATCTCAACTTTAAAATAAAGTATTTGGTTAAATTTAAATTTTTATGTAATCCCAAACTATTTTATTTAAAGTTCAAAGCTTATGAATTTGATAAAAAATATAGGTTAATTTTATATAGTTAGAAATTCAAACTTTTGTTTTGAAATCATGATTAAATCAGAAATAAGAATTCTAGGCTTTGACGATGGAGCCTTCGAATCTAAATCTAAAGGAAAGGTTCCTGTTGTCGGTGTAATTTTTAGAGGTGGAAAATTTGTCGTTCTCGAGGTTGTCCAGGTCGAGTTCCTG
>JBBITC010000034.1:0-6360 GCA_037440965.1 Candidatus Aenigmatarchaeota archaeon
GGAAAACACTGTTTTTTGGCGCGATATGGTAGCTTTAAAAAAACAGTTAAAAGAACTTGAAGAACAATATGAAGCAGAATCAAAAATAGCAAATTTGTTTTCAGATTTGAATTTGGGTGGATAAAATGGAAGAAGATATAACAAAAGAGATTCAAAGGCTTATTCCATTTTTGGGAAAAGAAAAAGCAGCAAGACTTGAGACAGCTTATTTTTTAGGAGATGAAGAATATAGAAAAAGAATTATTGAAGTTATAGACGGAATAAGAGCAACAATTTTTTCTGATGAAAAACTTAATGAGTCGGCTTTGATAGAGCCTCCATCAAAAGAGATTGCTTCAAAAGGAGATTTTGAACTTGGAACAATATTATACGGGAAAAAAGAGCTTTATCCTTTACTTTTGAATGAAAAAGATTTGTTAACGCATATAGGAATTTTTGGTTCTTCTGGATCAGGGAAAACAAACATAGTTCATTTTCTTGTAAAATCTTTAGCAAAAAGAGAAATTCCAATTTTAATTTTTGATTTTTCAAAAAGAAATTATAGGGATTTGCTAGTTACTGAGCTTAAAGAAAGAATAACAGTTTATACTGTTGGAAGAGATGTTGTTCCTTTTAGGTTCAATCCTTTAGCTTCTCCAGAAGGGGTTCAAGTTTCGCAATGGATAAAAGAGTTTGCTGAAGTTTTTGACCATGCTTATTGGCTTTTAGGAGGAGGGAGGCATATAATTTTAAAGGCTTTGGACGAGCTTTACAAAAAACTTGAGCCAGAAATCCCGAGAATAAAGGATATAAAAGAATGGGTTGAAAGGTATGCTTGCTGTGAATTATCACCAAGAGAAAGGAATTGGGTTGCAACTGCAAAAAGGCCTTTAGAGTCTTTATGTTTAAGAGAAAATGGAGAAATTTTTGATTGTGAAAAAGGAATTTTGCCTTCAAGTTTTTTTGAAAAAGGAAAGATAACAATTCTTGAGTTAGATTCTTTGAGCAACGATGACAAAACATTTTTCATAGAAATAATTTTACAATGGATTAGAGATTGGCTCATAGTTTCGAATAAAAGGGAAAAGCTTGTTGGAGTAATAATTCTTGAAGAAGCTCATCATGTTTTGAACAGAGAGAAAACAAAAAAGTTTGGAATAGAGGCAGTTACTGATTTGATTTTTAGGGAAATAAGAGAATTAGGAATTGGGATGATTTATGTTGATCAGCATCCTTCTTTAGTTAGCTATCCTGCTTTAGGTAATACTTCAACTCACATTTACATGAACTTAGGTTTAGATACAAAGTATTCTTCAGATGTTCAGGATGCAGCAAACATGCTTGGATTAAGAGAAGAAAAGGATGTAGACTATTTAAGAAGGCTTCCTACAGGACATGCTTTTATTTTTGTAAGAAAATCAGAATTTCCGAACCCTTTCTTGATAAAGTTTCCTTTAGTTTTAATTGAGAGAGGAATAATAAACGATGAAATTTTGAAAAAAGAGATTGAAGAGAAAGTTTTGAAATTTAAGGAAGAGAGGGAAAGAAAAGATTTTGAGATTGCAATTAAACTTGAAAAAGAGAGTATTGAGAAAAAGATTTTAAAAATTACTTATAATGAGTGGAGAATATTAGAAACTTTAGCAAATTTTGAAGGTTCTTACACTTCCGAAATTTATAAAAAATTGAAAATGTCTTGCAGGGTTTTTAATGAAATTGCAGAAAAATTAATTGAGCTTGGTTTTTTGGGCTCAAGAAGAGCAAAGGTTTACAAGCAAAATGCTATATTCTATTTCTTGACTCATGAAGGTGAGCTTGCTTTAATTCTTAGGAATAATAAGTTGCCAGAACATGAGAAAAAAGAATTAAGTGAAGAGGAGTTAAATTTCTTGGAAAATGTTTTTACTCTTAATGGTTATAAGATAGTGGGAAAAAATCAGGAAAAAATTGAAATTGAAAAAGATGGAATTAAATTTGTGGTTGAATTAGTAACTGAGGGAATTCCAGGTAAAATATATGAGAAAATTAAGAATTCAAAAAAAGAACTTTATTTTATTTGTTCTTCTGAAAAAATAAAAAGTTGTGTTATACAACAAGCTGCAAAGTATAGTTTTGAACATAAGGGAATTGATTTGACTTTGTATATTGCTAGTGTTGAAGAATTAAAAACCAATAAAAGTTGGAAAAAAATTGAGTTTGCTCCTGAAAGGTGAAATAAATGTTTCAAGTTTTGATAAAAAAATTTATAAATTTTTTTATCTTATACTTATAAGATTTAATAAACAAAAAAGCTTGATAATAGAGTGAAAAGTGAGAATAATAGATATCGAATCAAGAAAAAAATAAAAAAATTTTGTTAGATGCCTTTCTAATTAAGATGAAAATTTTTTTCCAAACTTGTCTTTAGTTAGTGATCTTGTTGTCTTTAGTCTAATTCTCGTGGGCCAGAGGACTTTTGTCCGGGGACAAGCCTCACGCACCCCTAATCTGGTCTTGGGTGAGGCAAAATAGGAGGAAAAAGAAATGGAAAAAGACTTTCAAAAAAATAAGAGAATTTGCTAAAGAGCACAAATGGCTAATTGCTGCAATCATTATCGTTGCAATACTAGCTTACATAATATCACAAATGGCTTTTGCAAACTGGCTATTTCAAATGAAGTTTAATGGATGGTGGATGCTCAACAAGGCAGGAATAAACATCTGGGACATAACTTTCGAAAAAGGATACTATTGGCAAACACTTTGGATAATACCATTGATATGGTTCCTGTGCGACCCTATATTCTGGAGAAAAAGAGCAACAATGAAGCTATTCTATAAGCTCATCGATGAAGATATAGAAAAAAACAAGTTTTAAGGAGAGATTCTTCCTAGGTTTGGTAATGGCTTCTTTTAGAACTTTCATAGGCTTCATAGTTGCAGTATTCATAGGACATGCTTTTGCTACTCAATGGCTTCTTGTTGATACATATATTCAAATGAATGGTATGAATTGGTTCGATTTCATTCAAAGAGTTTATTTGCCTTCAATAAATTACTATCTCTTTGGTGGTCTTCCTTCGATAAACTATTTGCTGGAAAACACAGTTGTCTTTGACTTTCTACGGATAATATTCTGGATTTTTGTACCAATACTTGTCTATTACACTTTTGTAAAACTTCCGATAGCTTGCTACATAAGTCTCACAGAAGAAAAACCAGTAAAATTTCTTAAGTATGGATTGTTTGCAGGATTTGCATGGAGCTTCTATTTCTGCATCCTTTCAGCGCCTTCAACTGTTGGTGACATTTCAATTTCAATATTCATGCAATGGCGATTGGTTTTAGTTACTTTCTTGCTAATAGCAGGAATTGGTTTAAGCGTTGTAGAAAAACAAGCAGAAGACTGGTTCAAAGAGCATTCAATAGGAACAGCAATACTAACAACCTCTCTAATTTTCATAATCCTCTTTGCACCTTCTGTAATATCATGGTGGAACTATAGCGTTCAGCAAAACTATAGTGCTGTTAAAAACATTCTTGAATTTCCTTACAGAATTCAACCACACATCGGCTATATAAAATGGACTAATGATTTACCAAACATTCAGTTAACAACCACAGAAACAATAAAGACTCCACCAGAATTTGAAGAAAGTATTCTTAGAGATGTAAGGGTTATAAGCTATACTGCAGCACTTAAGCAAATGATATATGCTTATGGTACAAAAGTGGGTCAACCATGGATGAAGCTAGCAGTTGAACAAGAAGGAGACAAGTATTACTATGGACCGATGATAGTGTGGGCAAATAACCATGAATATTGGGTTTGTCCAACCTCTCCTGTACTGCCAGAGGCCTCTGACATTGTGGAAGGAAAGAGATATGTCTACATCCGTTCGCAAGTGATTCTAGCAGTTGATGCAGCAAGTGGAGAGGTTATAGATTTTGACAAGATATTTCCACAAGTCAATATGTCAACTCTTTCAATGTACTATGGCATCGGTGGTCTGTTCAGAGAAAGCGAAGCCTATTTGAGAATAGGTAACTGGAGCGAAGCATCTTTGCCTAATTACAAAGGGCCTGCATCCTACGATGCTGTTCCTGACTATGTGCTTAGCGATAAAGAAACTGTTTTCTTAGGCACCTCTGAGAGATGGTGGTACTTCTTCTGGAAAGGAGAATTTGCGTTTGCTGACGGAAAGTATGGAAAAGAAATCTCGTTGCTTTTCAAAAGAGATGTTATTGAAAGAGTAAATGCCTTGCTTATCAGCGGACTTGAGATCGAAAAAGAACCATCTACAGGGAAACCAATACCTTATATAGTAGTAGATCCTGAAGGAAATATCTACTACTGTTTTGCTATATACATCAACAAAGAAATTAACAATGGTTACACAAAAACTTCGGGTTACTTGGTAAGAACTAATGGAAATTTCAGAAGACCATTTGCAGTAGTTCTAGTGAATTCACATGATGGAACAGTTAAGGGCTTTCGCTACGGGAATTGGGAAGAGAATTACATAACTAAATACTTTGGTTTATTCTACTCTGCTTGGAACAATGAATTACCTGACTGGCTTAAAGATCAACTAAGATACCCAAAAAGTTTAGCATATGACTTAATCGATTTGTATAACACTTATCATATAGATTCTAGTGATTGGCAAAGCTGGTATAAAACTTTGAACATGTATGACTTTCCTGTGGACAAAGACTGGAACTACTTTAATATAAAGTTTGATGATATCAGGTATATACCAATCTATTACCAAGGAAAGCTTAGATATGCAGGCATAAGAATAGTTGAAGTTTACAAGCAAAAACCAGAGAGTGGGCAATGGAGCGCAAGGCAAATTGCAGGAGTTTACCTATTCTTTGGGACTGGGGAAAGATTTTTTATTCCTATACAAAATGCTCTAGCAATCCAGCTACTTCTTGATTCAGTAAACACAAACTCAGAAATTCAGTATATCCTAACAACTAGAAGACAGCAAGGGCAACAATGGGAAGAAGGAAACCTTATGCTTTACATAATCGATGGGAAACCGGTGTTTTTCATTCCATATTATACAATGACTCAAACTGTGATGAAAGTTACTATGGTTGTTGCAGTAGACGGAACAAACGGTAATGTAGGATATTATCTTTTAAGCCCTAACCCAAACCCTGAAGAAATAATGATAGCTTCATCAAAGGCTTATGTAGCTATGACAAGAGGGATACTTAGAAGCGAGGAAGAAAGAATGGAAAAAGTTAAGGATGAACTCAAAAACCTTGGGCTAACAGTTAAGACTCCAGCAATAGTTAATCCCATGATTGCAGAATACTTTGCTAATATAGGCTTCACTATGACTCAAGAATGGGAAAGTGTAAATTCAACAATTCATCGATTTGTTCAGGAAGTGTGTGTTGTCAATAACGTATCAACAGTTTACTTATGGCTTCAAACAAAAGATTCAACAAAAACTTTGCTAGTTGGTGCTCTTCTGCCAGACTTTAGCATGGAAATACTAGCTATAAAAATCGCTTAATTCCTCTTTTTTTCTGTTTGTCCCATCACTCTTTTTAGAGAGGAGCTGAAGGGCTAATGCCAGCTTGGGTGGGAGACAAAGCCCGAAAAGGTGATTAAATGAAAAAGAAAAAAATTAATGGAAATTCTTGGATATTGTTTTGTCATAATTTTTTTGGTTGGTGAAACAATGACGTGCAAAGCCTGTATCTTAAGACAATACAACGAATGTAAAAATTGTCTTGGAAAAGAAACAAAAAAACCTGATATTCAAGTAACTCACTTATCCCAAAAGACAATTATTTATATAAGAGGAAAATGGGCAGAAAGAGTGATGAAAGACAAAAAAATGTTGAAAATGCTAAAGAAATATTTGAATTGCGGTGCAACGCTAAAAAAAGGAATGATCGAACTTCAAGGTCAGCATCAAAACCAAGAAATACTCTGTATTATTTCAAAATTTCTAGAAATTTCAAACAATTTTTAAACCCTCTTTTTTTGTTTTATGTTAGACGTCTAACATTAACAAAATTTGGCCATAGACCTAAAACCAAAAAATTTTTATACTTTGTTAGACGTCTAACATTTATGAAATACATAATAATCTACGACATTCCAAAAGAGAAAAAGGTTTTACAAGTTCAAGTTAACAGAATTTTAAAATCAATAAAAGCAGAAAAAATTCAGCATTCTGTTTGGGAAAGTGATGATTTAAAAAGTTTAAAGATTTTAACTTTAAGAATAAAAAATCAAGGTGGAGAAGCAATTCTTTTAGAGAAAAAATTGATTTCTGATTAATTTTTTGTTTTGTTAGACGTCTAACATCTCAAAAACTTTTAAAATTAAACAACTTTATAGAAAATAGATTATATGGAGAAAAAAACCTTATT
>JBBITC010000035.1:0-5168 GCA_037440965.1 Candidatus Aenigmatarchaeota archaeon
TAAATTTATTTTAAAAACAAATAAACTAAAAATGGGACAGCATAGGGACAGTACCACTTAGGTGCTGTAAGCTCAGTCCGGGAGTCTTATCCGAAAGCAACCGGCTGAAGACCGGTGTGTCAGGGGTTCAAATCCCCTCTGTCCCACAAACTCTTTTAATTAATTCAACCATTATTTAATTATGAAATTGAGAATAATCCCTTTTGGAAAAGTTCCAGAAAAGGTTTTGAACAAAGTGAAAGATGAGTTGAGAGATGCTTTTGGTTTTATTTCAGAAATTCTTCCAGAAAAAGGTTTGCCAAAAGAATATTATAACCCTTATAGACATCAATATCTAGCACCACAAATATTGGATTTTATTTCAAGAAATTTTAAAGGAAGAATTTTGGGAATAATTGATCAAGATTTATACGCAGAAGATTTAAATTTTATTTTTGGTCAAGCTCAGCTAACTGGAAATGTTGCAATAGTTTCAATAGCTAGGCTTAATCCAGAATTTTACAAACAACCTTTTGATGAAGAGCTTTTAATTGAAAGGGCTGTCAAGGAATCTATTCATGAAATGGGGCACGTTTTGGGTTTAAGGCATTGTCAAAATCCAGAATGTGTAATGAGTTTCTCCAATACTATTATTGATGTTGATAGAAAGACAAAAAATGTTTGTAGCAAATGTAGAGCACAATTAAAAATTTAAATGACAAGCTAATTATAAAAAATAAGTGATATTATGACAGAAAAAGTTTGGGAAGGTGAACTTTTAGAGAATAGAGTTATAATTTGGGATTCTGTAGCAGTAATTCTATACGATGAATCTGGTTATGGCAAGCCTTTACCAGATGATAACCCAAACAGATTAGAATTAGATTTGGTTGAAGCTGCTTACTTACTCGAAAAGGGAAAAATAAAGGTTATTATTAAAGAGAACGATAAAAAAAGAAAAATTGAACTTTCTGAACTAATGGAAATTGGAACAAAAAATGTTAATCAATTTCACCCTCAATTTATAGTTTATCGTGATTTAAGGGAAAGGGGTTATTTGGTTAAAACTGGTTTTAAATTTGGAGCTCATTTTAGGCTTTATGAGAGAGGAGTAAAACTTAAAAGAGGTCCAAAAGCTCCACATGAACATACAAAAGCTGTTGTACATGCTGTTGCTGAAGAAGCTGCTTTTTCCTTACCAGAAATGTCTCGTGCGGTTAGGCTTGCTCACAACATAAGAGCTACTATGTGGTGGGCAGTTGTAGATAAAGAAGGAGATGTAACCTATTATTCTTTAATAAGAGTTACGCCTTAGTGATTTTTATGATTTCTAGAAAAGCGAGTGATTTCTATGGGAAGAATTAAAACTTCTTTTATCAAAAACATAGCTTTAGAGTTAGTTGAAAAATATCCTGACAAGTTTACAAAAGATTTTTCTCAGAATAAAGAAGCAGTTAAGCGGTTTGTTGAAATAAAGTCAAAAAAATTAAGGAACATGATAGCAGGCTATATAACTGCGCTAAAGAAAAGAGCTAGCTAATTTTAAACCTTAGTATTGCTCCAATTCTATATTCATCAATAAATTTTTTGCCCAAATATTCTTTTTTGCTGACAAACTCTATTTCTCCCCCTTTTTTCTCAATCTCTTCCATAACCTCTTCAATTTTTTCGTCAAACTTTTCCAAAGGAACAAAAAGTGTTTTTACTGCTCCAATCAAAGCAGAATTCTTAACCTCTTGGATGCCATAAACTGCTAAGCCATCTGCTTTATTCAAATGAACAAAAAAATCTTTTAAGGAAGCAGCTTTTTTTATCTTTTTTTCTGATTTTTCAATCTTTTCTATTTGTTCTTTTTTCCATTCTCTTTTTTCAATCAAAATTTTATTTCCAATTCCTATTCCAATAGTGTGATAGCTTCCTTTCTGAACTTCTTCTGGAGCTTCAACTATTTTTCCTTTTATTCTAAGCTTATTTTCTTCTAACTCAATTTTTTCTGCTTCGATAGAAAGAAGTAAAGCCCTTTTCTTTGATTTTTCTTTTTTTCCTTCTCTTTCAATAAAGATGTTTCTTACAGTCTTTGCAGTTATTTTATCTTTAGCTTCAATTAGTTTTGAAAGATACCACAAATCCAAAAAATTTTCTGGAATAACCTTAACAAACCCCTTTTCAAACCTTTTTTCAACTATTTTCATAATAATAAATAAAAATTAATTGTTAAAAAACAAACTTAATTTAGGTGTTGGATTTGAAGGGGCAAACAAGAATAGACGAATTTGCCTTTGTTCTTCTTGCAGGTCTTGTTTTAATAATAGTTATGATGGTTGCTTGGACAACAACTGTAACAGAGGCTTTAGACGTTTATCCCCCTTCAATTTCCCTTAAGCTTAAACCAGGAGATTCTGAAAGTTTAGAGCTAAGTCTGAACGGAACAGCAACAAATGTTACTATTTCTACAACAGGGGATATAAGAACATGGCTAAGCTTTGATAAGCAAAACTTTGATGTTTCTGGTTCAGAAGTTGTTACTATTTTTATAACAGTTCCAACAGTAGCAGTTGAAAAAATTTACAGAGGAATTATTCAAATATCTTTTACAGGAGGAAATAAATCGATTCCAGTAACAATAAACGTAACAAAAATTCCTGTTCAAGACTTATGGAAAAACTTTTATTTTGGAGATTTTTCTGTAAGTTATTCTGTTGGCCAAGAAGTTTTGGCTTCAAAATCATCTTTTGAAGTTTCTAAAGGATATTTTTCTGAGTATTCAGCAAGCTTGACTCATGAATCTTTAACTCAGGAAAAGTTTGAGACTGTTACAGGTGGCTTTATCAATATTTTAATAGATGAAACTAACAATGCTGGAAATCTTATAGTTGAGTTTAACGGAGAAGAGGTTTACAATAGAAACACAAAACCAGGAGAGGTTTTAATTGAATTGAACGCTTCTCAAATAAAGAAATCAAATACTGTAACTATAAAGGCAGGTTTGCCTGGATGGAAGTTTTGGATGAACACTGTCTATAAAATCTCAAGTGCAAAGTTTGGTATTTTCTACTATGGAGTTTCTGAAAAGAGTTTCAACTTTGAGTTAGGAGATAAAGAGGTTGATAATTTTAAGTATGCGTTATTCGTTGCAAGAGTTAAAGATTCTAACCCAACAAAAGATTTGATAGTAAAGATAAACGATAAAGAAATTTTTAAGGCTAATAGAAAAGCTACTGATTATATTCAAAAAGTTTTAAATCCAGGTGAAATTAAGCTAGTAAAAGGAATGAATTTGATTTCTTTCTCTACTGAGCCGCCAGATGGCTTTTATAATTTGGCTGACGTAGCTTTAACAGTTGTTTATAAAGGCTAGGAAGGAGAGCAAGAGGAGAGCAAGCAAGTGAAGTCTCTTGTGCTCGTACCTCCTGCAAGAATTGCTATACAAAGCTTAACATAATTCTTTATTTCTTGGTCTTCAAAAAATTTATCTATAAAAATTAGAGCAAAAATTATTGCTATTATTTTAATTAAAGGAAAAGTAAAAGCTCCAAAGGTTTGAATTAAAAAGCTTGGAAGAACATGCTGTTCGCCATAACCAAAAAAATTTATTGCAGTAAAAGTTACTATTCCATCAAAAGTTTGGATTAAAGTAACTGCTTTGTTTGCTTTACTCCATTTTATTAAAACAAAAAAAATTAGAAAAGGAATGAAAAAAGAGAAAACATAAAATGCTCTTGCTAAATCTATTTGTGGGATTGTTGCTATAGCTAGAGAAAAAAGAATAAAGCCAGTTAAAAAAATTATCTTAGTATAAGAAATTTTAAGTTTTTTTTCTAAAAACAGAGAAAAAAGCAAAGTTAGGATTGTAATAAGTGCGACTAAAAAGTAAATGTAAGGGGTGGCAAAAAGGAATGAGGTTAAAATTCCTAAATCTCTTAAAACTCTTAAAGTTCCTCCAAACAAAACAAAAGGAAAAATTGCCAAAGAAAATTTTGAGTCTATTTTTATTTTTAATTTCTTAAGCATTTTAAAAATCAGAAAAACTCCTATTATTAGAATTATACCATAAATTAAAGTTTTGTCCCAAGTATAACCTGTTTCTATTGCAGGTTTGAAAAGAAATTCTAAGTAATCATAAAGGTTAACCATATAATAATTTACTCAGCTAAATTATTTAATAGGCAGATAGAATGAAAAAGTACGCTATATTTTTATTTTTACTCCTATTCGTATTCCTTTCTGGCTGTACTTTGTTGCCAGGAAGTCAGCCTTCAGGCAACGAGACCAAATATAAAAATGATATAATAACAGTAGAACAAACAATAATTTCAAACTCCAATCCTTCTCCTGGGAGTAGCACTTCTGTAAATGTTTTGTTAAAAAATAATGGAGATAAAGTTGTAGAGAATGTTAAAGTGAGTTTTGATAACATAGCTGGTTTGAGATTAAAAGAACTTTACTGCGAAGAAGGTGAAAAAGAAGGCAATAGCTGCATTTTCAATTTTGAAAAAGGAGATACAAAGAGCATAACAATTATTCTTGAAGTTCCGGAACAAACAATAAGAAATCCTTTTATCGAATATGCTGTTAGCTATCCTTATGAGGGTTATAGAGAAGCAAATATACCAATTGTTAGCGACATTTCTAAAACACCTGTAGGCAAATTTTCTCAAAGTTCTGCTTCGATTGGCCCTGTTTTACTTGAGTTCGAATTTCCTGCTCAGAGGACAACAACAATAAATAAACAAGTAATAAAAGAGTATTGGATTATTGGTAATGAACCCTTTGAGCTAGACATAAAACTAAAATATGTTGGAACTATAACAAATTACGACCCAATAAAAATTGATAAAAGTGATTTTGTTATAGATCTTAAGAATAGTTTTGAAAAGGCTTCTGAACTTTATTGTGATTTTGAAGAGTATGGTGGTAAATTGACCCCAAAGGAAGATGTTAAAGTTCCTAGCGAATTTATTTGCAATTTAAAATCAACATTAATACCGGAACCGGAGGCTATGGGATCAATTTCTGCAGAATTTTCCTATACTTTCCAGTTTAGAAAAAAGGAAGTCTTTACTGTTAAAGAAACTCTAAAATAAAGTTTAAATCAATTCAAAATAAATTATTTAATAGGCAGATAGAATGAAAAAGTACGCTATATTTTTATTTTTACTCCTATTCGTATTCCTTTCTGGCTGTACTTT
>JBBITC010000035.1:5268-6358 GCA_037440965.1 Candidatus Aenigmatarchaeota archaeon
TTTCAGAAATTTTTTCCGGTGACAGTGTAACTTTTTCTTTAACTGTAGAAAATGTTGGAGAAGAAGATGCAACTGAAGTAAGGGCAAAGCTTATAGGTTTAGGAACAGATTGGGGTGGTGAAGTAAATGAAATAAAAGAAATAAATGACCTTCAAAAAAGATTATCAAATTCTCCTGGTGGTATAAGTGATGTTCAATGGGATGTAACATCACCAGAAAATTTAAAAGTTGATAATACTTATACTGCAGGAGTAGTGGTTTATTACAAGTATGCTTCAAACGCTCATGGAAAAATTAAAGTTATAAGTAATGATTATATAAAAACACATCCTCAAGAGGCTGATAAAATATTGAAAACAAGTGGAATAGAAAGTTTTGCTGCAACTAAAGCTCCTATAGAAATAAGTGTTGCAGGAGTCTCAATGCCTTTTATATATAGAGAGCCTGAACAGACAGCATCTATAAGTATTCAATTGAAGAATGTAGGTCAAGGTTATCCTTATCTTGAAGAACAAAGAGATAGAAAAGTTACTATAGAAAAAATAACTGTTAATGGAGAAGAATGCCTTAATGATATTTCTAGTGTTGTAAGTATTCCCACAGAAAGTTATAAAACAATCACATGTAGATTTAACTTACCAGAAGTCTCTGAATATACAACCATTCCTTTGGAAGTAGAATTAACTTATTACTATTATGTAGAATCTAGTGCTACGATTAAAGTTTTGAAAGCAATTTAGTGAATTTATGTTAAGTGTTGTAATAGGAATAATGGCTTTATGTTCTACAATTTTTTCAGCTTCTTTTCTTCTACTTGCCTTTTTTTCAAAAAATTATAAAAAGATTTTTTTAATTTTTTCAATTCTTTTTGGTTTTTCAACCTGGGGTTTGTTCGAATATGCAATTTATCTAGCAGGTTCTGATATTTTTTATCTTATTTTTTATCCAGAAATCTTAGTTCCAATATTACCTTTTTTCTTTTCTTCCATAGCCTTGTTTTTATTCTTGTTGTATTGTTTAATTAAAAAACCTAAAGAAACTAGAAGAAGTTAAAAATTTCATACGTATGACATTTAAAATGGGCCTGAGG
>JBBITC010000036.1:0-6326 GCA_037440965.1 Candidatus Aenigmatarchaeota archaeon
TGATCCGCCAGAACTTTTGCCGCCAAGACGCGCCAAAAAAAATTTTTCAAAAAATTCAAAAATTCTTCCTAAAATTTTTCCTCTTACATCTCGCCAGTAAGGACCTAGAATATGATTAACATAACAAACAATTGATTTTTTCAAAAGTTTTGAAGCAAGCCAAGAAGGAAAGCATAAATTCCCGCTTGTGGTTAAAATGACATCAGCCCATAAAGCATGCTTAACGACAAAAGGAAATGTTAGATTCATCAAATATCTATTAATAGGAATTCTAATTGTTTCTATTCTTTCATAAGACTTAATTTTTGGATTTCCAGAAGTTAAAACTTTGACATCATAACCGTTTTCTTTTAGCATCTTTGCTATTCTTAACATTAAAAATTCTCCACCGCCTTTAAATTCTGGTGGAAAAATTTCATGAGTTATTAAAATCTTCATTCCAACCTATTTAAAATTCTAAGATAATAAATTAATAAATCGTGGAAAAAATGATTGGAAAGATAAAAAGTTTTTTGTTTGATAAAAGATTTCCGCATTTTTTACCATATATTTTAGCAAAAAAGCACTTTCTCAAATTTAAGATAAAAGAACCAGAAAAAATACTTCTTTCTTTAACTTTTGATGTTGAGTATAATCCATTAATAGAAGATAACCATGTAGAAAATTTTCTTGAAAAAAGCAAAAGTTTTCTTGAAAAAAGCAATTCAACAATTTTTGTTTGTAGCGAAGTTGTAGAAAAAACGGAAAAATTAAAAAATTTTAAAAATTGTGAAATTGGGCTTCATGGGTACAAACATGAGCTTTGGGGTGACGAGAAATGGTGGTTAGCTAAAAGTCAGTTAAATAAAGATGAAAAAAGGAAATTGCTTGAATTATCGATAAAAATTTTCAAGAAAAAAGGATTAAAAAGACCGGTAAGCTTTAGAGCTCCTTATATGATTTCAAACTTAGAAACTTTAAAAATATTAGAAGAATTTAATTTTTTGGTTGATTCTTCAGCTTCAACCTATTTGAACGAAGATCCTCTTCCTTATAGAATTGGGAAAATAACAAGAATACCTGTTTCAGTAAACCCAATTCCAGAAATTAGAAAAATTTTTTTATTGCCATTTGGTTTTTATAAAATTTTCAATATGCAAAATTTTTACAATTTTGATGAGGAAAAATTTTTTGAATATGTAAAAATTTTAACATCATTCCAGCTTGCAAATAAAATTAAGCCTCATCTTGTTTTTCTA
Organism: Candidatus Aenigmatarchaeota archaeon; assembly: GCA_037440965.1. Taxonomy (GTDB): domain Archaea; phylum Aenigmatarchaeota; class Aenigmatarchaeia; order CG10238-14; family SCSR01; genus JAVZHQ01. Next base: position 1,239 of record JBBITC010000036.1, read on the forward strand.
GCTCATTCTTATGAGTTTTTTAAAATAGAAAAATTAAGTTATTGCTCACCGAAAAATTATAGAACTTTAATAAAAATGGTTAAGATTTTGAAAGATGAGTATGAAATTGAAACATTAACAATTAAAAATTTAGCAAAGAAGGTTTTTGTATGAGTGTTCTTGTAATTGATGGCGAAAGTAACGCTGCTTTAGCTGTTATTAGATCATTAGGAAAAATGGGTATAGAGGTTGATGTTGGAGCAAGAACTAATTTAGCCCCTGGGTTTTTCTCTAAATATTGCAAAAATGGTTTTGTTTATAAAAATCCTGAGAAAGATGTAAAAGGTTTTGTTAAAGATTTAAAAGAAATTTTGGAAAGAAAAGATTATAAAATGTTAATTCCATGTAGCGATTTTACTATATTACCAATCTCTTTGGACAGAAATTTTTTTGAGAAAAAAGTTAAAATAGCATTGCCAAATAATGAACTTCTTAGATTTGCGTGGAGTAAATCAAAAACATTAAAGCTTGCTAGAAAAATTGGCGTACCAATACCAAAAACATTTTTTGTTAAAAAAATTGAAGAATTAAAAAAAATTGAAGATAAACTAAAGTATCCTGTTGTGGTTAAGCCAGAATCCAGCAAGTGTTTGGTTAAAAATCAAATTTTAGACATGCAAGTTAAATATGCAAACAATTTTGAGGAACTTGTTAGAATTTTTAAAAAAATGTTTGTTAATAAAAAACCTTCATTAATTCAAGAAAGTATAAAAGGCTCTGGAGTAGGGTTTTTTGCCTTATGTAAAGATGGAAAAGTAAAAGCATTTTTTATGCACAAAAGGTTGAGAGAAATTTCTGTTGATAGAGGTGCGAGCACTTTAAGAGAAGGTATTTTTAATAAGGATGTTAAAAAGTATGGAACAAAATTGCTTGAAAGAATAAAATGGCATGGTGTGGCGATGGTTGAGTTTAAAATAGATGAAAAAGATAATAAACCAAAATTAATGGAAATAAATGGAAGATTTTGGAATTCTTTGCCATTAGCCATAATTTCTGGTGTTGATTTTCCATTTTTATTGTACAAAATGTTTAAAGGAGAAAAGCTAAAACCTATCTCAAATTATAAAACTGGAGTTAAATGTCGATGGTTGAGCGGAGATGTTTATAGGTTATTTAAAATTATAAAGGGTGAATACAACAAAAAAATGTATTCAGAATCGATTTTCAAAACACTCAAAGATTTTTTCAAATTTTTTGAAAAAGATTTACATTATGACCACTTTTGTTTTGATGACCCAATGCCAGCATTTATTGATATTCTTAATTCTTTTAAAAAAATTTTGCAAAAGGGGATTTAAATGGTAAAAGGTATTATTCATGTACATACTAAAGAATTCTCTTACGATGCAAAAGTAAGTTTTGGAGATATAAAAAAATTCTGTAAAAAAATGAGATACAATTTTGTCGCCTTGACCGAACATTCAGAAAGTATGAGCAAAGAAAAAATGAAAGAGCTTATTAAAAAATGTAAAGAAGCAAGTGAAAAAAATTTAATCTTCATTCCTGGGGTTGAATTCTTAACCGAGGAAGGCTATGAAGTACTTGGTATTGGGATAAAAAAATTTCTTTGCAAAACTTCGCTTAAAAAAACTGTAGAATTTATTCAGAGAAATGGAGGTGTAGCAATACTGGCTCATCCATCTAAATACAAAAAAGACCTAAAAACTTTAACCTTTGATGGTATAGAAATTTTGAATTTTGAGTACAACGGATTTTTTCCTTTGCCATATTCTTTAAAGTTGTTTAAAAAAATGACGAGAAAAAATAAAAAAGTATTTGGAATTTTTGGTTTAGATGTTCATAGAAAAATTCATTTTCGCAACATTTTTTTGGAGACAAAAAGCAGAATAAATGAAAAAGACATAATCAAAAATTTAAAGGAAGGGAATTTTATAAATAAGACATCCTTTATTGTACTTGGTCCAAGCAATTGTAACGGAAAAATGTTAAAGTTTTTTTGCTATCTTAATTACATTGTATATAGCTTTCTTAAATTTTTTGGTGTGTCAATTTTTAAAATATTTAGAAAAATAAAGATTATAAGATGAGGTTTATTTGATGTATGTGCTAGGAATACATGATAGTCATAATTCAACTGCATGTTTGTTAAAAGATGGAAAAATTGAAAGTTGCGTAAGTGAGGAAAGATTTAACAGAATTAAAAATTATACTGGCATTCCTATCGAATCAATAAAATTCGTTTTAAGTCATAGTGGAATAACAACAGATGATTTAGATTTAGTGGTTTTGCCCTCAAAAATTTTTGCTCTTCCACCTGAAGTTATAATACAAAAAGATACAAGTAGTGCATCACATCTTCTACATCAGACACTAGCAAAAATAAATAGAATTGCAATGCTTTCCCCCGAAAATTTTTACCTCAAAATATATAATAAGTTTGCTCCCTACTATTTTGGTGCTAAAAAAAGAAAAAAGAAATATTCAGAACTTCTGGGGATAGAAGGAGATAAAATCATATTCATGGACCATCATTTATGTCATGCTTATACGGCTTTATATGGGTCTGGATTTAAAGATAAGTTTTTGGTGTTTACTTTAGATGGCGGTGGTGATTCTTTATGTGGAACTGTAAATATAGTGGAAGATGGTGAAATAAAAAGAATATCTGAAACTTCCTATTTCCATTCGCTAGGAGTTTTATATCTTGAAATAACTCGATACTTAGGACTTAAACCACTTGAGCATGAATATAAAGTCATGGGCTTGGCACCTTATGCTCCAATAGACGGAACAGAAAAAAGTTATAAAATTCTAAAAAAATTTTTGTCCTTGAAAGAAGATTGTCTTGAGTTTTTTTCACCTATAAAAACTCCGAATTTTAAAAAGTACATTCAAAAATATCTTTATCTTCATAGGTTTGACTGGATAGCTGGAGCGATACAAAAACTGACTGAAGAATTGGTAACAAAATGGATATCTAAAGCTATAGAAAAAACAGGAATTCATGATGTTGCGTTAGCTGGTGGAGTTTTTATGAATGTTAAGCTTAACCTTAAAATTATGGAACTTCCTGAGGTGCATAAACTTTTTGTCTTTCCAAGCTGTGGAGACGAATCATTGGCAATTGGTGCTGCATATTATGGTTATGAAAAATTGTGTAAAGATAAAGGAAAGAAAGTAGAAATTGAACCAATAAAAGAATTGTATTTGGGTCCAGAATACTCGAATGAAGAAATAGAAAAAACATTAGCAAGAGAAAAATCAAAATTTTTTAAATTTCAATTCATAGATAATATAGAAGAGAAAATAGCTGAACTTATTTCTGAAGGTGAAATAGTTGCAAGAGCTTCTGGAAGAATGGAGTGGGGAGCTAGGGCATTGGGAAATCGTTCAATTCTTGCAGATGCTTCAAATTATGGAACTGTTAAGATAATAAATGAGATGATAAAACAAAGAGATTTTTGGATGCCTTTCGCACCAACTATTCTAAAAGAATGGGAAGATGAATATCTAATTAATCCAAAGAAAATACCAGCTCCTTACATGATTTTAGCTTTTAATTCAAAAGAAAGAGCAAGAAAGGATTTAGTTGCTGCAATGCATCCTTATGACTATACAATCAGACCTCAAATAGTTGATAAAAAAGCAAATGAAAAATATTATAAAATAATAAAAATTTTTGAGGAAATGAGAGGTATGGGGGGAATTCTTAATACTTCTTTCAATCTTCATGGCTATCCTATTGTTTGTTCACCAGAAGACGCTATTCATGTACTTAAAAATTCAGGATTAAAATATTTGGCGCTTGGAAATTGGTTAATAGAAAAGAGAGGATAAAAATGAGGTTTAAAGGAAGAGATTTACTAACCTTAAAAGATTACACATCAGAAGAAATTAAATATCTGATAAAAAAAGGCACGGAAGTTAAGGAAAACCCAAAAAAATTTTCTAAATCTATGGAAGGTAAAAGTTTGGCTATGATATTTCAGAAAACTTCTACAAGAACAAGAATTTCTTTTGAAGTGGCGATGACACAAATGGGAGGGCATGCAATATATATAGATTGGAGAACTACCCAATTCCCTATAGCTGATTTAAAAGACGAAACAAAATGTATATCAAGATATTCAGATGCTATTATGGCAAGAATGTTAAGACATGCTGATTTGGTAGAGATGGCTAAAGCAGCTGATGTACCGGTAATTAATGGTTGCTGTGAGAAATACCATCCTTGTCAAATCCTTGGTGATTTGCTAACTATAAAAGAAAAAAAAGGAAAGCTTGAAGGTCTAAAGCTAGTTTATATGGGAATAGCAAACAATGTAAGTAATTCTCTTACAATTGGATGTACAAAAGTTGGAATGAATTTTGTACTTTGCGTTCCTGAAAGACATCCGCCAAGTTTAGATGAAGAATTAATAAGAGAAGCGAAAAAAACAGGCTTATATTTTGAAGAAAAGGATCCAAAAAAAGCCATAAAAGATGCTGATATAGTATATACTGACACTTGGATAGATATGGAATTGTTTCTTGACCCTAAATTTGAAAAAGAAAAAGAAAGGAGAATAAAAACTTTTATCCCATACCAAGTGAACAAAGAACTTTTAGTCCAAAATCCGAATGTGGTAGTAATGCATCCTTTACCTGCCCATAAAGGTTTAGAGATTGATGAGCATGCTCTTTACTCAAAAAATTCTGTAGTGTTTGATCAAGCAGAAAATAGACTTCATATTCAAAAAGCCATACTTCTTGAGCTTATTGGTTTTTAATATTTTTCAAACCAATTAAAATTCCTAAAGTCCAAGCTAGTGCTCTTAAAAAATAAAGAAAAATTAAGGTAAGAATATTTTTAAATGATTTAGTAAAGTGAACTATATCCCATAAAAACAAGATTAAAACAAGAAATAAAAAGAGGAAAGAGGGAAAAATTAAAAAGTTAAAAAGTAGCGAGAAGAAAAAGAAAAATAAAGTTAGATCAAAAAACAAAAGTTGAAAAAACATTGAAGGAGTAGAAATGTGGTCACCAGTTATTTTTTCTTTATGTTTTAAGTAAATTAAAGGCATTTGTTTCACATATTTGAACTGCTG
>JBBITC010000037.1:0-6292 GCA_037440965.1 Candidatus Aenigmatarchaeota archaeon
AATAACTTCTAATCTCTTGAACCATTTGCTCTATATTTTTAATTCTTTCATTCATAGTTTCGTACTGTGTCTTTAAGCTATCAATATGAGTTAAAAGTAAATCAATTTTTGCTTTTACATTTTCTATAGTAGAAGTTTCTAAACTTGGCTCTGGCTTTACTGGTGGTAAGGGTGGTAAACTTTCGATTTCCGGGGGCAATCCCAATGGTTTAGTTTCCTTTTTTCTCTTAAGAAATGAAAAAATTCCCATACTATTCTTTTGTTTTTTTCTGTTAAAATAATTAAGTCTTTTCTAAAGTTTCAGAAGAAATTTCCAGAACTTCTCTAAAAGCAGAATTAAGCTTTTGTATCCAATCATTACACATATCTAAATAACCTCTTCTGACTCTATTGTAAAAGATTTTATGATAAAACCAAATCAATCCTCTATAAATAGGAAGCTGTTGAAAAGCGGTTTCTAGAGTATAGTCTGTTCTCAGTCTCCCACCAATCTGAATTGTTATTTTTCCTTCTTTATTAGGGTCTGAAGGTATTTTACCCTGCATTATAACTTCTATCAAAGCTCTTGAGCGTGAATCTATTCCTCTATCAACATAAAGTCTTGTAAAAAAATCTCTTGGGTCAGAACTTATATCCCATCTAAAATCTCTTTCCCAGAAATCCATAGCTTCTACCTCAAGAACTTTTCTCATAGTATCTTTAGCAATTTTATAAGCCCTGAAAGGGTCTGTTCCTGTGTATTCGATGGTTATTTTTGCTTGTGGAGCTAAGCAATCGTCTTCAATTCTCCAAATTATTCTTACTGCCATTCAATCACTAGCTTGTTTTAGCTAGAATGTTAAGAAAAGATTTTATTTCTTCTATAAATCTTAGCAAGTCTGTTCTACAATCTTCAAGATATTTTTTCCTTCTTCCTTCATAGATTACACGATGGTAAAAAACTCTAAACATCTCATAAAGCAAGCTTCTTTGCCATAGAGTATCTTGTGGATACTCTGTTCTTAATCTTCCTTCTATCCTTAAAGTTGCTGAACCTTCACTTCCAAAATCTTTACTAGGTTTTGCTGAACCGCTTAGCTCAACTATAACTTGAATAAAAGAAAAAACATCTAAATCCTTTACCATATCAAAAGTTACTTTAAATTTTTCTTCTCCTTTACTTCTATCCCAAGAAACATCCCTTTCTTGTAATTCGTGTGGATCTATTTTCCATATACTTATGAATAATTCCTTTATTTTGTGATAAAGTTTTTGAGGGTTTGGACCTTTATACTCTAGCTTTGTGTAAGCCATACCCGGATAAGGACTTCCTGGTGCTGGAGACATGCAGTCGTCATGAATAACAAGCTTTGCTCTAGCAAATATGGGCATTTTACCACTTTATATTATTTGGGAATTTAACTAAAAGATTTTAACTTTTCCATTAAAATATTTCTTATGCAGAAAATAATAGGTGGAGCATTACTTTTTTTCGGAACTATCTTTTGTTTAGGTGCTTTTTGGAATTCGAACAAAGAAAATTTTTTAGCTGAAATTCTTTTTGGTCCAGCTTTAATTTATATAGGTGCAGAACTAATAAAGTGATATAATGTTTAATCAAATAATCGGTGCAGGCTGCTTTGTAGTAGGTTTGCTAATTCTTATAGGATTTCCCTATTTTTCTAGATATCAACCAGAAGCTATGGGCAAAACAGGAATTTTCATAGGAATACTCTTGATGATAATAGGAATAGTTTTAATGAAAGTTTAAGCGAAAAAAAATCTAAAATTAAATTATGGTAGTATATCCAGAAGGACCTTTTCCACCTAGAAGATGGAAGCCTGACGTCGAAAGACTTAGTCCAGGAAAAGGAATCAATGCTGCTCCACTAGAAGGAGAAGAGCTTTTAGATTTTACAGCACCTCTTGGAAAGTGTACAGGAATTTATTATTCACTAATGTTTCAACTACCAAAATGGGGTTTTGCTAGGTTTAAAATAGATGAATGGATTTTTGTTTCACCAGCTTTCAGAGAGTATTACGAGTTAACTTTGAGACAAAAAGAAACTTTAGAAGCTACGATAAAAGCTGGTTTAGCAAGTATTGCAACTGCTATCTCTGATTTGGAATTAGTTATGCATGACTTGAGAAAATACAGAGAGTTTCTTGATTATTACACAAAAATTGAGAAAGGAAAAGAACTGTTAAAACAAGGAAAGAAAGAAGAAGGAGAAAAATTGCTAAAAGAAGGAGACCAATCTCTTAAAGCAGTTTTCATAGATTTAGTCGATGCTCACACCGGCCCAGGAATAGCTTTAAGAGAAATTGCAATAAGATGGCCAACAATAATTGCAGATTTTATGAAGTTGGGGGATGAAGATACAGAACCAGATAAAATTGCAAAAAAGCTTAATGTTTCAGAGGCAGAAGGAGTTGTACTTGCTACAAAAAACAAACTTTATTTGGAATGGAGAGACAAACTTTTCGGAGAAACTGTTAAAAGAAGGTATGAAAGTTTAAGAAGAATGGTTGAGGCAAGAAAAAAATCTGTTCAAGAATACAAAGAAATGCTTAAGCCTAGCATAGCAAGGTATAAAATGATAACAGACGCTCTTTCAAGTCCTACAGGAAGAGCAGAAATTTTCAAATCTTTTTTCAGGCCCGATGCCCAAGCTTTATCAATAGACTTTATGAGAATTTATGCTTGGAAACCTTTTGCTGTTGAAGAAAAGTATAAGGTTGTAAGGACCACTTTCAATAAAGTTTCATTAGCAAGAGCAGGTTTTGAGGAAAAAGAGATAGAAACAATAGTTAAATGGAAAAAAGAGATGGGAGAAGAAAAGTTTAATGGTTATGTGGATGCTTTACCAATGGAGCCTTCTATAGATGAGATTGTGAGAAAAATGGTGCCAAAAATAGAAGCTGAGTATAATGTTAAGCTGAATGCTTTAGATCTTTATCAAGCAAGAGAGATGCTTTTAAATCAGTTTAGAGATTCAATTGGGGGTTTAGGAATGACAGAAGCTTGGGTCTTTAGCCCTTATTACGTTTTTCTTGAAATTCCAATTTCAAGAACTGTCTTAAGAATTCCTCCAGCCGGCCCAGAGCTTGAAGATATCATGTTGAATAATTTTGTAGCTTATACTCGAACCCAAAATTTTATAGTATGCCATTGTCTTGAACTAATAGCAAGAGACAAGCAACTTGAAAATTATATAAGTCAAATGCTTGGCGAGGCTGGAATTAAAGAAGGTAAGGAAATTAAACCTATTGAAGAATTGATTAAAGAAGAATTCCCAGAGATATATGGAGAAAAAAAAGAGGAAAAAGTTGGATTAAGGCTTTCCTCTAGCGATAGAGCTTATCTTGCAAGAAAAAAATCTATAGAACAAATAAATAAAATAAAAGAAAAAATTAGTAATTTTTTCAAAAGTTTAGGTTTTGAAACGATGATTTTTAAAGCCTATGGACCATATGAGTTTGTTCCTTATGATAGAATGACAAAGTTTTATCAACCAATTACTGGAAGACATTTTAATTTAGTAGTAAATTTTCTCAAAACAAAGTTTGAAGTTCCTGGTTTGGAAGTATATTGGTGATCTTTTGGAAGAGCAGTTTAAGGTTGGCGTCACAACAGGATTACATGCTATAGCCGCTGCTCCTGAATTAGCAAATGCTATTAGAAAGCTCGGTTATGCTTTGACAAGAGGGGCAAATGTCATTGAAATTGCTGGCGATGTTCCACATGAAATAGACTATAGCATGGGAAAAGAATTGCGCTACATAGCAGAAAAGCAGAATTTAGAGCTTACTTTCCATGGTAGCCTTACAGTTCCTATGGAAATGGGTGATGCTGAGCATTGGAGAGAGGCCGATGATCATCTAAGAAAATCAACAATTTCAGCAATCTTTGGTGGTTGTAAGTACATAGACTTTCATTCTTGCCTTTATCCTTGGGTCGAGCTTTTAACTTACGCAGAAGTTAAGATGATTGTGATAATGGTTGATGAAATAGGAGAACACATTTCTTATAAACTTAAAGAATGCGAACCTTTAAGAAAATGGTTTTGCAGAGTTAGTAGGTTTCCTTTACAGTATGATGGAGAGATTTTAGGCCCACAGAAAGTGGACCAGATTAAATCGAACGTTGAAGCAGAATATAGAAGCGGGATAATTAAGCTAGAAGAAACAGGTAAAGTTTTGGAAAAAAGAATAAGAGAAGGAATGGAAGAGCATTTAGCAAGAGGAGAAAAATGGTTTATGGAAGAAGTTGGAAATCTTAATGTCATTTATAGGATAATGTTTCACTTTCTTTATTACACCCAAGACCCAATTTGGAAAGAAATGGCAAAACTTTATGAGGATGTTTTGAAAAAATTGGAAGAAAAGCTTCCTTCTGAGATTAAATCAAGAGCCTTCTCTCCTGTGGTGGAAGATATAGAAAGAGGTAAAGACTACATAGATGAGATGTTAGAAATAGCAAAAAAGGCTTCTGGTCCTGATGAAAGAAAGTTTAAAGAGTTCTACTATGCTTGTGTTGGTGCAAAATATCTATGCGGACATATAAAAAAATTGATTGAATTTATAATCAATGAGCTACAAAAAGAAATAGAAGAAAAAATCAAAGTTCTTTCACCAGATAAAGTTAAGGAAGAGAAAAAGAATTTTGAAAAAATAATTAAAGAATTTAAAATAGCAATAGAAAATCCAGATGCAAGATCACCAAGCTATGCAGGTTTGTATCCCCTTTGGCATCCGAAGCAAATTTACGTTGCAATTAAAGTTTTGAGAGAAGAACTAGCAAAAGATCCAAAAACAAAAGATTGGGCACAAAAAATTTTTATGATTATAGATGCCGAGCATTTATCAACTCAGGGCGTCGACCCACTTTTCGAGTATTCAGAGCTTGTTAAGGCCGTCCCAGACATTGGAAAATATATCATAACTTTGCATGTTTCAAAACCTTCTCCTCTTCATCATCATATAGAAGTTGAACCTGGTGACATAGAAGTTTATAAACTTTTGTGGACTTTAAGAAAAGCTGGTTTAGGAAAACACCATATAGTATATCTAATATTTGAAAGAGGTGGTGGTGACGACCCTTTTAAAAGGAGTGTGTCCGCAATAAGAATTATGGCTGATTTTCTCCAAAAGGATGTTCCTCCTGAGCAACTCATAAATAAACCAGAATTTTTTGGTGTCGCAACACAAGAGATTGCTTCTCCAGAAAGACAGCGAGTTACAATAGTAGAGCATGCTTTTGATCCTTTGAAAGGCTTGATAGTTGCTCCAGAAGAAGAGTATACATTTCTAGGGGGAGCTGCGATGCAAAAGCCTGGGGTTACTCCAGAGAAATGGAAGAAAGAGGAGTTAAAATAGTTACTTTAAAGTAGTAAATATTTAAATACAAAAGATAATATTTAACCTATAATTAACTATTAAATGTGAAAGTATGATAGAGAAATTGGAAGATGAGTTAGAAGAAACAGAGCTAGTAAAAAAAGAAAAAGAAGAAATCAAAACTCCTAAAGAAATTTATTCTAAAGTTGTAGCTTTTACCAATGAGGCAAGAAAACAGTATGGTGATATAATAAAATCAGTTTTGATATTCGGTTCTGCTGCAAAAGGAACTATGGTAAAAGGAAGCGATGCAGACATTTGGGTAATTCTTGATGATACAGCAACAAAAAGCTCAGAAGATCTAGAAAAAATTAATACTCACTTATATCTCATAGCCCATCAACTAAAAGATCTGCATGTTCAAACAACCCCTCTAACAGAATTTTGGAACTGGGTTAAAATGGGTTCTCCTGAGCTTGTAAATTTTTTAAGATATGGCTTGATAATTTATGACACTGGTTTTATCAAGCCAGTTCAAAGAATGCTTCAAATGGGTTTGATCCCACCTAGTGAAGAAACCATTGGCTTGAAAGCAAAAGTAAGTGAAGCAAGGTTTAGAAAAATTAAAACCGATATGAAGTCAATGATTTTCGATTTAAGGTATTCTGCTACAGATATCTGTCAAGCTGTGATTATGTATTATTATAAAGCTCAGCCAGACCAAAAAGCTATACCAGAATTTTTGGAAAAACTTGTTTCAGAAAAAAAACTTGAAAAAGAATATATAGAAAAATTTAAGGAGCTTGATAAACTTTGGAAGGATATAGACCATAAGATAATAAAAGAAATAACCACGGAGCATTTGGAAAAAGCGCTAAAACTTACAAAAGAAATAATTGATAGGTTTAAGAGTTTGCTGCCAAAGGAGATAATTGGTGAAGAATTGCCAGAGGAGGAAGAATGATGCCAAAAG
>JBBITC010000038.1:0-4946 GCA_037440965.1 Candidatus Aenigmatarchaeota archaeon
ATAACAAGAGTTGAAACTGAATTGCCTGCAGACGAAGCTTTAAGAACTGCTTTAAGATTAGGAGATTCTTGTCTGATAGTTGGTGAAGTAAGAAGCATAGAGTCGGTAGCTCTTTTTGAAGCAATGAGAATAGGTGCTTTAGCTAATATAGTAGCAGGAACAATTCACGGTGAATCTCCATACGGAGTTTATGACAGAGTTGTTCATGATTTAGGAGTTGCTCCAACTAGCTTTAAAGCAATAGATTTGATAACAATCTGCAACATGCTTCGCTCTCCTGACGGCTTACATCGCTTCAGAAGAGTTGTTGAATTGACAGAAGTAAGAAAACATTGGAAGCAAGATCCTTCAGACGAAGGAGGTTTTGTTACTTTGATGGAATATTCTTCAAAGGAAGACAGGCTTAAACCAACCGATACTTTGATAGATGGCGAATCTTATGTTTTGAACGAAATAGCAAAAAGGGTAAGAGAATGGCATGGAAGATGGGATGATGTTTGGGACAACATTTTGCTAAGAGGAAAAATTAAGCAGACTTTGGTTGAATATGCAGAAAAGTTGAATAGACCAGAAATTCTTGAGGCAGATTTTGTTTGCGATAGCAACGATATGTTTCATTTAATTTCAGACCAAGTTAGACAGGAAGTTGGTGCTTTGGATTCAAAGATGATTTATGAAAAATGGTTGGAATGGCTTAAATCTAGGTTGAAATAATGGTAATTTCAAAAGAATATCAAGAATTTTTGAAAAGTGTAAAGCCAGAGCTTTCTTTTTATGAAAAAGCTTGTAATTTTGCTGAAAAAATTTTAAAAGTTAGGGCAAGCAAAGAAACTGAAGAAAAGTTTGAATCTGCGATAAGGTTTTGCTATTTAAACATCTCACCATCCGGTCCAATTTCTTTAGTTACTGTTTTGTTCTTAACAATTTTTCCTGTTTTGTTCATACTTTTATTCGTTGGCTTGATTAACTCAACTGCATTAGTTGGCTCATTTTTTCTACTTCTCTTCTTTTTATTCTATTTTTACAACTATCCATTCTTGAAGGTTAAGGTAATAAGAGCAAGAGCTTCTACTGAGATGATTCTTGCAACACTTTACATGGCAGTTGCTTTAAGAGAGACTGCTAACCTTGAAAATGCTGTCAGGTTTGCAGCAGAGAACTCAAGAGGAGTTATTGGTTTGGATTTGAAAAAAATAATTTGGGATTTGGAAGCCCAAAGATATTTTTCTGTCGATGATGCTTTAGAGGATTTCCTTAAAAAATGGGGAAAGGAAAATGAAGAATTTGTGGAAACTATAAAAATACTTCAAAGTTCTATTTCTCAACTTGGTGAACAAAGGACTGCTTTGATAGATGAAGCTATTGATGTTTTATTAAATGGAACTGTTGAAAGAATGAAACATTATGCCTTGGGTTTAAGGATGCCTGTCATGCTAATTTATTCCTTAGGAATAATATTGCCAATTATTGCTTTGATAGTTTTTCCTATTGTGATGATATTTATGCAAGGAATTTTTAACGTATGGTTTTTAATTTTAGGTTACGATCTTGCTCTGCCTTTGCTTCTTTATTGGCTAATGAATCAAACTCTTGAGAGAAAACCACCCACAACTTCTCAACCTCAAATAAAGGGAAGTGCTTACAGTTTTCTAATAGAAGTTGGAAAAAATAGAATTGAGATTTCAGTTTTAGCAATAATCTTTCCTGTTCTCCTTGCATTTTTGATATTTGGTGCACCCACGCTTTACAATTATTCAACACTTTCAAGTTTATGCAGAGATTGGCAGGTTGTTGGTTGGAATGCCTCTAAACCAACAGGTTTAGAGTTAACTTCAGATGAATGCAAAAAAGTCATTACTGATACGCTAACACCCACAGTTTCTTCTTCTTCAATAATTTTGGGAATAGGAATTTCTATCGGCTTTGCTTGTCTTTTAGTCACTCAACCAAAGCTCAAACTAAGAGAAAAAGTTAAAAGTTTGGAAAGAGAGTTCAGAGAAGCTTTATTTCAACTAGGCCATCAGATTAGAACTGGCCATTCAATAGAATTTGCTTTAGAAAAAGCTAGACAGAATTTAAAGAATATGGAAATCGCGAACTTTTACGAGAAAATTATAAGAAACATAAAACTTTTTGGTTTTACTTTTGAAAAATCTGTTTTTGATGAAAAGGCTGGTGCAATCAAAGCTTATCCTTCAGATTTGATTTATTCGATAATGAAAATAATAGTCGATGCTTCAAGAAAAGGTTATAATGCAGTTGCAACTAGTGCTCTAACAATTTCAAAATATTTGAAAGGAATGCACCAAGTTGAAGAGCAAATTCAAGAGATTCTTAGCGAGGCAGCAACCAGCATGAAATTTTTAGGTTTGTTTTTAGCTCCTTTGGTAGCTGGTGTTACTGTTGCAATGGCAGTTATAGTAATTAATATTTTAGCTATTCTTTCTTTGCAATTTGGAAGTATGCAGGGCGTTGAAGTTCCAAGTTCAGCAAACTTTTTACTAAAACTTTGGAAAGGCGGGATAGGAATTTCACCGGATATTTTCCAGCTAGTCTTAGGAATTTATGTTATAGAAACATCATTTTTAATAGGAATGTTTGTCAACGGAATAGAAAACGGAGAAGATAAAATTGGTGAGCTTAACTTGATTGGTAAAATTACTCTTATTTCAACAATAATTTATGTTGTTGTTTTGTTTGTAACTTATTTAGTTTTTGGAGATATCTTAAAAGTTTTGCTTTTGGGTGCAGCAAGATGAAAGGTGTGCTGGAAAGTCATATCCAAACATTATTGTGGATAGTTGTAGGTTTAGCTATAGTATTAATTTTTGTTTTTATCGCAGTTTTTTATCTTAAAATAATTCCAATAAAGGTTGAACTTGGATGAAAGGAGTAATAGAACTAAACTGGAAAATTTTAATATTTTTGATTTCAGGAATTATTTTGCTTTTGATAGTTATTTTAATTTTATTTGGTATGATTAACACTTGCGCTTTAAGTGCAGGAGCAAGGGAAGGATGTTTGCTTTTTATTAGTAAGTTAGGATTTTTAGGTCATGGAGCAAGCGCCTTAAAAATTTGTGATATATTTCAAGAATGTCCGCAAGGATAGAAATGAAAGGAGTAATAGAGCTAAACTGGAAAGTTCTTTTGATTATAATTGCTAGTATATTTGCTTTCTTGATAATCTTGCTCTTTACCACAGGCCTTTCTTACGAAATAAAAAATTTCTTTCAAAATGTAACGATAAGTGATTTGTTAAATTTTTGGAAAAAAATTACACAGAGGAATGGAGGATGAAAGGAGTAATAGAGCTAAACTGGAAAATTTTAATTGGAATAATAGCTGCGATTATTACAATTATTATCATTTCTGTTTTTGTTTTTGCTTTAGTTACAGGAAGAAATTTGGCTGAGGGTGTTGCAGTTCTTTGCAAAAGTTTTTTTAAAACAGTTTTTAAAAACACTCCTTTGGCAGGAGTAGAAGGCGTATGCGATATATTTACAAGAGGATAAATATTAAATATGGAACTACCGATGAACGTGATAATAGCAGTAGTGGTTGCTGCAATAATTTTGCTAATAATTGCAGTATTTGCTATTTATGTTAGGGGTTATGGAACAGAAGCTTTGAGTGCTTTGTTTGACGTAGGAGAATACATATATTGTTTGATTGAGAAAGTAGGAAACCCAAATTATCAAGGTTGTAGCGGAGAACTTCAATCATCTTAAAAAAGGGTAAAAATGGACGAGGATTTGCTATGGCTAATAATCGGAATAGTAATTGCAGCAATAATACTTTTTGTTATAGTTTTTGTTGTTTTGAATCTTCCAAGCTTTTGGGAATGGAGGTATAATCCACCTGGAGGAGGTTAATTATTAAAGGAAAAATGAGCTTTAAAATCGTGATAATAATAGTAGCTTTTGCAATAATCCTTTTTGTTGCTATATTTTTCTTAATAGCTGGGAAAGAATGGATGGAAAAGCTTCTTGATTTATTTTGGAATACAATAAAAGGTGGTGGAAATCAAGGGAGTTAGTTTACCTGTAAATACTGTAGTAATAGTTATAGTTGCCCTAATTGTTTTAGTTTCTATAATAGTCTATCTTACACTTTTTCCTCCTCAAACAGGATGTGGCTCTCTAGTAGAGCTAGGTTGTCTAGAACTGAGAAATAAAGGTTGTGATATTGACAATAATGATCGCATTGATAATGAAGATATAGCAGCTTTTGATGCTGTTCATGATGTTTACGGGTGTACATTAGCTCAAATAATGAGTGATGCTGGCTATACTACTCCAGAAGAATTTCTTAGACATTGTGGTTGTTTGAAATGAAAGGTTTAACAATAAGCGCACAAATGCTAAAGTTTTTGGCAGGCTTGCTAATATCTATAGGAATAGGATTTGCTTTATACATCTTTCTATTTGAAAATTATTATGAAAACATAGCAGACCAAAATTTTGCAAAACTCTATAATGGAATTAGAATAGCTTGTGAAGAAGGAAGTGCTAGTGTTAATTTTGAACTACCACAAAAACAAATTCTTTTACCTTTCACAACTTTAGGAGAAGATCCTTATTTTTATGTTTATTATGAAAAGTTTCCACCAGATTCACCTTATACTTTTGGGGCAGATGTACCGCAAACTATTGAAGCAATTTTTATTCCTTGGTCAGAAGATTTACCTTGGTCTTCAAACCTTCTTACAACAGCTACCATAGATATGCTTGCCTTGGGAATTGATGTTTTAAACATCAAAGGAACAGCAAAAGGTATGAAAGATACAGCAGGTAAGGTGATGAATAAAGTTCTCTCTTCAGAAGAGTTAGAAGAATTAAAAGATGCTGTTGATTCCATAAATAATGGTTTATCAAAAGTTTACAAAAAAGGTAAGGTGGTAATAGATAGAGGAAGATTAGTTTTAGAGATTGCTGGAAGAGAAAC
>JBBITC010000038.1:5046-6281 GCA_037440965.1 Candidatus Aenigmatarchaeota archaeon
CTTTTTGAAGAGGTTGATGGAGAGTATATAGTTAAAGACCCAGCTTACCAAGCTGCACTTGAAAGATATTGGGCAGAAAGAGGATTTCCGGAAAAAATTGAATATTTTACTTTTGAAACAGACGATAAGGGTGTGCTTCAAAAAATAAGGTTTTGGAAGGATGAGTTTAAAAATGCAATTAAAGAAAAAATTTTATATCCAATAGAGAGCAAATTAAAACCTTTGATTGGAGATAAAATAAGCAAATATGTTGGACTACCAGAAGATATAGAGACCATAGGCAAACAAGCAGAACGTTTAGAAGAAACTATCGGAGCAGATCCTTATAAACTTGATGCTTTAAAAAAAGTTAGTCAAAATGCTATAGACCAAGGAATTAAATTACCTTTTAATCCAGAAAGAGATACAAAGGAAATGATTGAATGGTGGACAACTCACGGAGAAAAACTTGCAAAAGAAGGAGGACTTGGAAAAATCTTATTGGTTGATAAAGATTCTTACTTAGCTGGTATTTTTGCCACATCTCCTTCAAGTACTGATGTTGCAAGAAAATTTAATGAATTGCTTTTTGAGATAGCACCTAATGATCCAAAAGAATCTGAAAGAATAGTCAACCTTATGCTCATGAAAGAGTTTCGTATAAGAGAAGGGGTGGAAACAGCACTAAAGGGGCCAATAGGATATTCTTTATTAAGGATTCAAGACCTTTACACACCTCTTGGTGCATCTTATTGGGACAAGCAAGTTTCAGTTTATACACATACAGGAACTTATTGTGACATAGGCCAAATTTGCTTGCAAAAAGGTTATCATGTAACCCATTTGGAACTTCCAGAAGAATGTGAAGGTGTTAAGTACATAAAACTTAAAAGAAATAGTTTGGTGGCTTCAGACCCAAACTTCTACTTAGTTAGCCCTTGCAAGGCACAGTTAATTATAACAAGAGGAACTACCGAAAAGAGTGGAGACACAATTTTTGTTGAGCCAAAGCTCTGTAACAATTATGACCCTAACTATTGCTATGCTACCGCTAGTTTAGTTAATTGGTGGGTTGGTTTAGAGGCCACAGCAGCTGTAGCTGAATGTGTGACCAGTGTAATTTTTACAGTATTAACAGCTGGAGCTAATATATTAAAAGCACTTAAAGCTTGTCTTGGTTTTGGTGCTCCAGCTGGAGTAGAATTTTTGGGCGATTTTATAAAGATAGCTTTAGATGTTTTTAGAGAGGGGGTTAT
>JBBITC010000039.1:0-6002 GCA_037440965.1 Candidatus Aenigmatarchaeota archaeon
AATAATTTTTTTATATTTTTTTCTTCCAAAATCTGAAATTCCTAGAATAATTAAAGAAAAATATGAAAAATGTTTATTCTTTGAAAATTATACTTCAAGTGTGATTTTGATAGAATACAAAAATGTAAGCTTTAACATAGAAATTTGTAACTTTTCTTCAGGCGAAGAGGCAAGCTACATTTTAAATTCAGTTGTAATACCTTCTGCTAAAGAGATAGGTCTAAATTTAACAGAAAAAAATATGGATAGTTTTAAAACTTATCAATATGATTCTTTCATTAAATGTGTTAATATAACTTGCCCCCAACAAACTGGCATTGCTTTTCAAAAAAATAATTTACTAGTTTTTTGTGTTGGTTATTCTGATGACTTACGAGAAAATGAAGAAGTTTGTAAATGGTATGTAAAGGGGTATTTGAGATGAAGAGATTATTTTTAATGTTATTCATAATAATTTTTTCATTTTTATTTATTGGTACAGAAAAAGGTTTTTCTATAGAAATTATACTTCCACCTCCTTCAGGGGTATATTGTGGTTGTGAAGACGATACATACGGAAATTGTAGATATAACCCAGGTTGTGCCCTTAACTATCGTTGTCAATGGCCACATATAGGTGGCACTGAAGGATGTATAGTATATCAAAAAGGTTTTGATTGTGAATGTGGGGATAAGTGTAAAGTTGGGAATGTCCCACAAACACCCTGTTGTAGAGGAAGTGGTTATGGAACCTCGTCTTGTGATTCAGGATATACAAAATGTCAAAATAGTAAATGTCCTACTAATACAGATAATAATTTCCATGGTGGCGCTTGCACGATCTCAAGAGGGTTTGTTTGGGGAATAATTGGTGAACATGCCGGATGCTTCCTTTATTATGGTAAATGGGACAATTCAAAAAAAGCTTGTGTAGAATGTGATGGGCCTATATATGGACGAACTTTGGGAGATGGTAATGGATTTTTTGCAAAACTTATTAATGAGAATGAGCATTGGGAAATTACTTGTAGAGGGGAAAATAATTTCAATTGCGATTTTTACAAAAAAAAGGAGGATTGTACAAAAGGAGATGCAGCAATCCATTGCAAATGGACTGGTAGTTGTACAAAGAAAAATTGTGATGAAATTAAAGGTGAAGATGCAAGATACTGCAAGTATGGTTGTAAAAGTCCTTATGACGAAAAATACGGTACTTTTTCAAAAGTTTGCGATGAAAGCATTCCAGACTTATGTGATAATAAAATCCCAGGGAAAGTTTATGCTGAAGATGATGGGAATGGAAATTGTATGGACTTTTATTGTTATTTCAAAGAAGATGAAAGTGTAGGTATTTCCAAAACTGAATACAAAGTTTTCTATACTTATGAGTATTCATGTTCAAATAAAGAGTGCATCAATAAAACTATCAAACACTATTATGAAGCAGAAGACCAAAAGTGCGTGGAGAAAACTACAACTTATAAGGAATATAGAATCGATAATTGCGTTTGTGACGATGATTATACTAACAAAGGAGTTAGTTGCAATGAAAATCATGTTGAAACAACTATTGTTCAAGGTTTTTCTGGTACACCAGACAATAAATGTGAGGCTGCTGCTTATGGTTCTACCATAACTCAAGTAAAAAATTCTAATTGTTTAGCCTCACTAGAATGCGATGAAAAAAATCCTGGTCAGGATTTTTGCAATGAGCAATGCTTATTAAACTGTAGTAAACTAAATGGAGCTTATCCTGATAGCTTGAACGATTCAGCAAAAGGAGTAATAAAATGCGAAGGCTTTGATTATGGAAAGTATACTTCTGCTTATCAAGTAAGAGAATATAAGAATGATAATCCATGCAAGTGTGAAGTAACTTATGATTCTTGGATAGAAAATGTTTCTGTGAATGGGATTTCTCAAGGAATTGTACAAGTTTTTCAAAACTATCATATAACTGCAGACATTATTTTGAAAAATGTTGGTTCAAAAGACCAAACAGACTGGTTTGTAGGAGTAGAATTCTGGAATGTTTCTGATTTTAACAACCCCTGGAACACTAGAGACCAAAAAGGAAGGATAGACTTGTATTATAGCGCAAAGGATAATACAGGTGGTTGTATAAATGAAAGAGGAAGTTGTCCAGAAGATGCAACTTGCAAACTTGTAAGCTCTGATAAAACAATAAAACCGCAAAAAAATGTTATTATTCAATGCACAATACCACCTTCTTTCTATCCTGTAACTACAGGAAATCAAAGAGTTATGATTTGGGTTCATGAAAGAATTTCTGGGTTAGATGCCGACAAAGATGGCAAAGAAGAATGGTGGGATGATGCTTTAGCTAGAACAAATAAAGGAAGCGGGTTAGAAGATTGGCCTGCTTTAGTAACTGTTAACATCTCAGAACCATTCTCAATAGGTAAAATAAAATCACCAACCGGTGTTATTGTTAATAGCTTAGTAACAGTGACTTGGCAATTGTGGGAAACTCTAGAAAGCCCAGAGAAATGCGGTAAAGAACAGTACAGATGCCACACAAACCTTCACTGTTTTCCACCAGGAATAATTCCTCCTGCTGAGGATGATATCAAAAGCTGGATTGATGATTGTGATCCTTATGTAGGAAGGCCTTCTACTTCTTGCGTTTCTAGCACCATGGAGGACCAAGTCCAAGAAACTTATGAAGGAAAAATATTTGTGAATAAAGCGGGAAACTGGACATGCAGAATTCATCTAAGGAATAAAAATAGAGATGTCTTTTCGCATATATTCCAGATTGAAGTTAAGGATATACCTAATGAGCCTTATTGTGTTGTAGAACCTTCTAGCAAAACAGTTTATAGTGATAGGAAGGCAAACTTTACAGTAAAACTTAAAAATGGAAAGGACACGTCAATAACATGGAAAAATGTTATTACATTTAACAAACTTCATAAGCAGTGTGCTGATTATTTGAGCGAAGAAATAATAACAGTTGATAACTTAGTTGATAAAGGTTTGTCAAAAGACGGAATAAGTTTAGAATGCTATTATCCTCCTGTTCAAAATGAAACTGAAACATACTTCAAAGTCGCAATTCCATACCAAATAGGCTCAGAAGTTAAATCTACAGCCTGTTTTTCTGATGTGAAAGTTTTGCCCCCATTACCTTGTAACATCACAAGCTTCCAACTTTTAGGAACTATTTCAGGAACTTCTACTGTTAGAAATGGTGAAATAGTAAAAGCAGTCCTCCAAGGTGATAACTGTGAAGGTAAAACTGCCCAAATTAAAGATTTATCAACAAATCAGCTTATGTGTACTTGCACTTTTTCAGGAGCAACTTGTGTAAATCAATCTTGCTTTATTGCTCCAGAAAAGTTAGGAATTTATACCTATGAAGTTTCAGCAAGTCCACCAAGCCTTAATGCCTCAATTTTTGTTTTTTCCTACGGACTTAACATCTTAAGTGAAAATTATGGGAGCTATTCGATTAGCTGGAAGCTTTTACCAGAATGGCCAACTAAGGAAAAGGAATTTTTTCTTTTTCTTATTGCTAAAGATTCTTCTGGAAATCCTTTAACCCCTTCAACCCATTCTTTCCTTTACACCTATCCAGGCTATACAACAAGCCAATATTCTTTTTCCTATTTTCCAAATCTTTATCTTAATGTTGGAAAGTTTTGGGTTGCTAATGAAAATTTACCAAAAAGTTATAATATCCCTTTTGATAGCATAACAATTTCTGGAGTAAAATTCAGTGCAAGAGAAGTAGTTGGAAGTGAAATTATAGAAAGAATGGATAGTTTAATAGTCCCTGGTTCTATTATCATAGAGGTTAAACAAACTGATTGGAATAAAGAGCAAAAAAGATTAGCAATATTAGTTTCTTCTAGCGATCAAAACGCTAATTTAAGCTATAGAATATGGAAGGTTTCTGACCTCTCACTTTATAAACAAGGTGATTTCACTAAGTATGGAAGCAGTTTTCAAGCTGAAGCTACAGTAGATTTAGACCAATTTTTCTTTGAAATTTTAGCTAACAGTAAATCAACAGGAGGAAAAGTTTTAGCTTTTGGTCTTGAAAAACCAAACTTTTTGCTTAATGTTACGCCTTCTGCGATTTCTGGCGAATCTTATGCAAACAAAACTTTTAAGGCAAACCTAACTTTAAAAAACGTTGGAAATTCTGAGATAACTGATTTGCTTGTAGAAGCTTCGGATGAAATTAAGCAATTTACTAGCATAAGTTTTGAAAGAAGAATAGGAGTAGGAGAAACCAAAAATGTTTCGCTAACTTTTGAAATAGGTGAAAAGAATTTCAACGGAAAAATTTTCATAAAATATGCCGGAAAAACTATAAGTGTCCCTGTTTCCATTTCGATAAAAGAAACGCCAAAAATTTCTGTTTCACCCTTAGAAATTTCAATTTCAGCAACTTCTGGTCAAAGGTTTGAGCAAAAGATTACAATAACAAACAACGGAAAAGTAACAGTAACCATTTACAGTATAGAAGTTTATGGTGTAGAAAATGTAAGTTCTAACTTTTACGGAACTGACACAATTCAAGCCTCAAAATCAAAAACCTATTCCATAACTGGTACTTTGTTCAAAACTGGAGAGTATGAAGGATATGTTAGAATTGAAAGTGATGCAGGAACAAAAACAGTAAGTTTAAAAGTGACTATAACTTCTATTTTACCTTCTTGTGGTAATGGCAAATGCGAATCTACAAAAGGAGAAACAAAAGATAATTGTTGTTTAGATTGTGGTTGTCCTTCAGGAAAGATTTGTGATAGAACTTTAAACTTATGTGTTGTTGAAAAATGTGGGAATGGGATATGTGAAGAAGGGGAAAATTCAACTTCTTGTCCAAAAGATTGTTATTGCGGAGATGGTGTTTGCAATGTGGATGAAAACAGTATCAAGTGTCCAAAAGATTGTCCTACTTTAAAGTGTGACAATGATGGAATATGCGAAGAATTTGAAAGTTATCCAAATTGCCTAGATTGTTCAGGCTTTTTCTGCGGCAATAAAATTTGTGAGCCAGGAGAAGAAATAAGTTGTGTTGAAGATTGCCCAGAAGTTAAAAGTGATTTAGAAAATAAGATAAGTAGTTTGTCTTCAAGTTTAAGTAGTTTAGAGGAAGATATGAGCAAATTGGGAGATAAAGTTAATTCAACTTTATGGTTAGAATTAAGCCAAATTAAAAGCTTGTTGAACGAAGCCAAGAATTCCTTTAAGCAAGGTGATTATTCTACAGCTTTATCAAAGTATAACGAAGCTTACAGGAGATATCAAGATCTAAGAGAAGTTATAAATGATTTACTTCAGAAATTTATGAAACCATCAACAGATTTAACAACTATTCTAATAATTTTAGTAGTAGTTGCGATAATTGCTGGAGTTTTTGTTGTTTTATGGAAGTTTGGTTATCTTAAAATAAAACTTTGGAAAAAGAAAGAAGAAGAGGAGTATTATTACTGAGAAAAGTTTTTAAAGATAATTAAACAAATTTAAAATAAGTTTCAATAAATCCAGAAAAACAGGAGGTGTGTAAATGGCAGAGAAGCAAGAAAAAGCTGAAGATAACGTAATCTTCGTGGGAAAAAAGCCAAGTATGGCTTATGTGCTTGGTGTAATAACCCAATTCTCTGATGGAAAGCCTGAAGTTCATGTGAAGGCCAGAGGAAAAGCAATAAGCAGGGCAGTTGATGTTGCGGAAATAGTAAGGAGAAGGTTTGTCGAAGGAGTGAAAATAAAGACAATAGAAATAGGGACAGAAGAAAGAGAGCTAGAAGATAAGACAAAAGTTAACGTTTCAACAATAGACATTACTCTAGCAAAGTAATGTCTTTTCTTCTTTTTTAATTTTCTTCTATTCTCAACCAAATTATCACTCCACAAAGTTAATAACTCTTACTCAACATTATCAAATAGAACTTAAATCTCGACAACAAAGGCTAACATTCATATTTTTCTTAAATCAAATTGAAAACATGAAAAAATTAGAAAAGCAAAAGCTTGAAACTATAGAAAAC
>JBBITC010000040.1:0-5751 GCA_037440965.1 Candidatus Aenigmatarchaeota archaeon
CACTTTTCTTTCAAACTTGACCACATATCTTCTTCCTTTATTTCTTCTTTTGGTTTTTCTTCCTTTAACTTTACTTCTACCTTCTTAACTGGAATCTTTTCTCCCAGTCTTTTTTCTATTTCATTTCTCAAATCTTCCAACTCTTCCTTTTTCACAAACTTTGTAAGCTTTAGGCTCAGCTAGTCCAAAGTCTTAACTATCTCCACACTCAAATCTCTAATCTTCTCTATTTCATTTTTTTGTTTTTCTATCTGACCAGCCTTCTCGCTTAGCTCTGAAAATATTGACTCAACTTTTGAAGCTGTTTTCACAATTTGAAGTTTTGCCTCTTCTATTTTTTCGATTTTTTTATCAATCTTTTCAGAAGCAAGTATTAGGCTTTCTATACTTTTTATTTTTTCCATAGCATCAAAGAAATTCTTCAATTGCTTTTGGACTTCTTTGATCATAACATTAAGTTTTTCTATTTCAGCTTTCATCTCTTCTATTTCAGCATCTCTCTTTGAGAATAGTTTTCTTACTTTTTCAGGTTCAAGCTCAGAAACTGATTCTAAAACTGTTTGTACATCTCTTTCCATCTTACTTAAAATCTTTTCTTTTTCTAGAAGTGCTGACCTCAGCTCGCCTATACTTTCTGAAAAAGTGCCAACTCTTTCGTCTATACCTCTTTTAAAATCCCCTAAAACTTCTAGTTTGCCTTCGATTTTTTCTATTCTTAAAAGAAGCTCCGGGAGACTTACTTCCCTAATTTCTCCACGAGAAAATTTAGCTCTAGGCTCTTCTAACTCTCTTTCAGGAATTTCCTCTATAATCCCATACCTTTCCTTCAACTTCTTAAACTTTTCATTTTCTTCTGTATTTGCCTTCTCCATACTTCCCTACCCAAAAATCAACAAGCTTTTTCTTCAAAGAAGTTATGTAAATTTCAGCCATCCTAAAACTACCTTGCTTTAACTTATCCTTAGCTAATTTTAATTCTGTTTTCAATTCAAATATATCCATTCCTGCTTTCTCTATTATTTCTAGCTCTTTCTCTATTTCCTCTATTGCCTTACTAAATTCTTTGTACATCTTCATCTCTTTGTCTGGTATCTTATGAGGCATGTGTAAAGGAGGCCTGAAAGAAATGAACCAAGGAATCCCATCATTATACTTTGGATTTTGTATCAAGCCAACTCCTACTTCAAGCCTAGCAACTCTTTTAGCATACTCTAAACCATATTTCTTCTCTACTCTTGTCAAATCTCCCAAGCTTTTTGTATGCATTTGAATTTCTGTTAGAACATTTCCTTTTATAGCTTCTTTGAAATCGCTTAATACTTGAGAAACCATTATCAAACTAATTCCCCATTTTCTGAATTCTCTGCAAGCCCTTTCTAAAGCTATATAGCCTCCTTTTCCCCCATACTTTTCAAGTAAGCGATGGACTTCATCAAAAACTATTACAAGTTTTAAGCCTGTTGATTCTTCCCATCCTTGAGAAAATATTGTGTCTATTATATTGCTTACAGCCTCATCATATTGCCCAGGCTTAAGTTTATCAAGAGTAAAGATTGTTATTTCTCCTGGGTTCATCAATTTTTTGAAATCTATCTCAACCTTTGGGTTTGTTACTTCAAATATAAGTCCTTTGAAAGGTTTTGCTTCTTCTGGTAAAAGAGCAAAAGCTCTATAATATTTCAAAACTTTCGGGTCTTTACACGGTCTAACAAACCCTGTCCATTGAGCTGTAGGGTCAAAAACTACTACTGGAACTTTTTTCTCTAGTAATTCTTCAACGAACAGGCTTGCAGTTACAGACTTTCCAGAACCAGTAGCACCAGCAACTAAAACATGAGTGGTTAAATCATCCATAGCAAAAGTTGCCTTAGCTCTTACTTCAGCAACTTTTCCTAGCCAAAGCTCACCTTTTGGCAGTTTTCCTACTCTCACAGGAGCTATGTACCTTGCTTTTTTCACTTTCCATTTTTTGTAATAGCTCCTTCCATAGAAAAATGAAAATACTGAAAATAGAGCAATAAGAAGAATTGAAGCTAATTGAATCCTTTCAGTAGTCCAGAAAGGCTGAACAACTTCAAACAAATCTGAGGAAGATTTTCTTCTCCCATCATACTCGACTTCTGTAACAAAAAGATATTGGCCTAAAGAAATGTTTGAAGGGATTTGTATCTCTTCTATAAAAGACTCGTAAGAAGATTGTAAAGGTTTTATTTCGCTTTTCGAATAGATTGTTTCCCTAGTTTCAGGGTCTTGAATCAAAAATGTAAAGTTTGCATCAAAGTTTTTCTTTATTCCCAAATTGTATAAAACAACTCTAAATCTTGCTACTCTATCAGGGTTTATTTGTTTGTTTAAAGCTTCAACCATTATGTCTAGCTCAACAAGCCCTTTTATAGAAACAGTCAAAGTTACTGGAATGTTTTGAGTTTTTCTTCCTGCTGTTACATAAATTGTTCCTGTATAGGTTCCAAGTTCTGTTCTTGTAGGAGCATAAGCGTTTATAACTATCATTCCTTCAGTTTTTGATTCAACCCCTATCCAATCTCTTTCAAGCCTGACCAAATCTGCTATCGAGCCTGAAATCGAAACTGAAAAGTTTAATCTTGAATTCATCTCATTCAAAATCCAGAGGGCAAAATTTTTTGTTTCATTTATATCAATTTGTGCTTGTGTTAGGTTTGTTCTGATGCTAAACTTTATTTCCTCTTCTGGAGTGGGAATAGGAATACTTGGAACTGAAGGTACTCCACCACCTCCACCTCCTCCACCTGAAGGAGGAGTAGAAGGGCATTGACCACAATCCTCTGGACAGTTCACACAAGATTCTCCATAACCACATTTTCCATTCCCACAAACTTCTATTTCTGCTGCAATATAGGCAGAGGCTGATGTTTGAGTAGTAAAAATTAGATGATTTGTTAAGTCTAAACTGCTATCCACTTCAATCCAATCAGAATTGCAAGAAGGATAAACCCAGTCAGAACACTTGAATATTTTTATTCCTGGTTCATACCAAATTTTACCCTCGTTTAAATCTTTGGAATAGTTGAAAGTAATCTTCAGGTTTGAATAAGAAGAGTTTGTTTTAATGTCAAAAGCTGAAATTTTATATTTTTCTGGTTTTGGTAAATCGATTATACTAACACTTATTTCTGATAGGTTTATTGGGTTAGTTAAGTTTGCGTTTGGATTTCCAAACTGAATTTCAGAAGTTTTGGTTGTGTTGAAATTGAAAATTTTTATAGAATTTTCTCCTAACTTTATAAGCCAATCATAAGTTCTTTTGTGAAGAGTGAAGTTATAATTTCCAGGAGCTCCAGAAAAGTTATGAATTATATCTTCCTTTCCTTGTCTGTAAAAAGTGAAATCTATGGGAAAGCTAGAGTTCAAAAACATTTGGATTGGTTCATAAACTTCAAACCAACCTGTTGCATTAGCAGAATTGCTTGAAGTATCGTTTGCATATAAAATAAAATCATAATCTCCTATGAAATTTAAACCTGAAATTTTTAATTCCCAAGTTGCGTCAGTGATTTGAGGGGTTTTGTTTTGTAAATAGTAAACAAAACTAGAGGAATTTGGAAAGCTAATGTTTACCCAAACTTTATCTACTCCATACTTATCTGAAACATTTGCTTCTATTTTAACTTCTTGACCAGAAACTGCTCCTTCTGCCTTCAAACTTTTTATTGTTGGCGGAACTGTATCATTTTCAACAATATTTACTGTTATGCTACTTTCCTTGATAGAAGCGTTGTAATACCTGTAGAAGCTGACGTTAGTGTCGCTTATGTTGCATTTTATCTCAACATCACCTGCTAAATCGCTTATGTTCCAAGAATAAACAGCATGACCAGAATTATTTGTTTCATCCTGACCTAAAAGTTTTTCTTCTGATTCATTCAAATACCAGAAGTATACAGGATAATTCTCTAATTCAGCAGTCAAATTTGAATCTTTCACATGGCAAACTAAGTTGAGAATTTCTATTTCTGCTTTATTTATCTTTTGATTGTTAGAAGGATAAGTAAAGTTGACCTCTGACCAACCATAAATCCAAACACTAACATTTTTTTCATCGGGATTGTAAAGTTCTCCTGAACCTTTTGCTTTTATCAAAAGTATTCCTGGGGCGCAATTAGAAGTAAGAGATAAAGAAGTATTTTCTCCTTCTGCACTCAGGCTACAAGTTGGCCAATCACTTGTGCTAGTAGCATTCCAATTTACTTGGTAGGGATAACTAGCCAAACCACAAGAATCGTTTACAGTTGAATTTAATTGAATTGAATCTCCAAAATGATAGATTGAGCCTGCTAGAGGTGAGATTATAGTTAAGTTTAAATTGTCCTTTAAAGCTGAAGTAATTGTTTGGTTTGTTCTGTTTAAATAATAAAACTCATCAGCGTTTCCAGAAAGGCTGATATTGATTGAATAATAGCCTAAAGGGTCTGAGCAATTTGTTTTCCATAAATAAGAGCAATAGCCAGTAGAATTAGTTTGACTTTCATTTCTTAAAGTATCATTTATATAAAAGCTACAGGTATAACCAGCTATTTTAGCAAGTTGATTAAACTCATCGGTAAGAAACGCTTCTACTGAAGAGTTTCCTCTTGTGAAATTCTTTTGAACCAAGTTGATGTTTAACTTCCCATAAATTCTTAAAGTAAAGGTAGAGATGTTTGTTTCATAATAAGAATCGTTAAAAACTCCTGCTTTCCACTCTCTTTGTCCAGGTTTATATAAGGAATCCGGAGAAAAGCTATAGTTGCAAAAGCCATTTTCATCGCTTAAAGTATTATAGCTTGAATTGTGGGTTTCGTTTAGCATGACCCAAAAAGTACAGCTTACATTAGAAATAAAATTATTTTCAAAATTATCTTTAATTCTAACAGAAAGCAAAGTTATTTCTGTTCTGTTTACTTGAGTATCATTTCCTTCAACATAAATCACAGAAGCATTTCTTTTAGTTACATTTGGACCAAAATAAATGCTTGAGTTAATCCAATCATGATATTGCAAGCCCGATGAAGAGTTAAAATCCGCATACTCAAAAATAAAAGAGTTTATCCCAACCCAAGTTTTGTTCGTTGAAAAATTGAAAGTTATTGTTTGATTTCCTGTAACATTTTTTGAATCTATCAATTCCCAAACATTCAAACTTGTTATATTTATCCATAATTTTACAGTCGTATTATCATTCTCTAAATCACTAACATTCAAACTTATGTTAAAACCCTTTCCCCAAATATCTTGGCTCGGAATTATGCTGACATCTGAAAGGATTGGTGGATGATTTGCTGAACCACTGGCTTCGTATAAAAAGATAGAAGAATGAGGTTGCTTCCAAACAAAAAAATCTTCTATCCCGTTTGAGTTTGTATCTTGTTTACAAACATAAAAATCTCCTATTTCTTGAACAGAAATTTTAGTAAAAGTTGGACTGCTTGAATTGCAATTGTTGCTGGAAGAAGAAGGGGTTAAATCAATCCAATTACTTCCATTCCAGAATTTAAGTTTAGGTTGAGATATAACTACTGACTCATCTATTGTTGTATTTGCTGTTATATTGTAAAAGATTTGGGGAGTTGTGTTCCAGATTGTTATATTCTTTCTCCAAAAGTTTTCAATAACTGTTCCTCCAGATTCGTTCATTATTATTGGAATACCAGAAGTTAAAGTATCATCCCAAAGTTTGCCAGGAGGTAAAGAACCTGAAGAAGGAATTATATAGCTAAGAGAAGAAATGTTACA
>JBBITC010000041.1:0-4929 GCA_037440965.1 Candidatus Aenigmatarchaeota archaeon
AAGAAATTAAAGGAAATGGGCTATAAAACTGCTTTAATTACAGGTAGTTTTGAACATTTGGCAGTTAGAGCTAAAAAAGAGCTTGGGTTAGACTATAAAGTTACGCATTGTAAGCTAATTTTTGATAGAAATGGAAACTTTAAAAAATGGCTCTTAGCGCCTTGTGATTTTGAAGGTAAAGTAACATATTTGAAAAGGATAGCAGAACAAGAAGGAATAACTCTTTCTGAATGCGCATATGTTGGCGATGGAACAAACGATATACCTGTTTTTAATAAAGTTGGTTTAAGCATTGCTTTCAACTCAAGCAAGGAAGAAGTAAGAAAATCTGCTAAGGTTATTATATATAAAAAAAACTTAAAAGAGATTCTTAAATATTTTTGATATAAAAGTTTAAAGTTATCTTTATAGTTTTATACTTCTAATTAATTTAAAAAAAGTGATAAAATGAAGCTAATAATTTTTGGTCCACCTGGTTCGGGAAAAGGAACTTATGCTTCAATATTAGAAAAGCAATTAGAAATACCTAAGATAAATACTGGTGATATCTTAAGAGAAATCGCAAAATCCGGTACAGAGCTTGGTAAAAAAATTGCTGAATATCAAGGTAAGGGAGAGCTTGTTCCAGACGAAATAGTCATAGATGTTTTGAAAGAAAGGATTTCAAAGCAAGATTGTGCAAATGGTTTTATTTTAGACGGCTATCCCAGAACAATTCCACAAGCAGAAGCTTTAGAGAAAATTTCTCCTCCAGATGTGATTATAAATTTAATTGTTCCTCAAAGTGTTATAGTCGCAAGACTTTCTGGAAGGTTAGTTTGTCCTAATTGTAACGCTATTTATCATAAAGTTTTCCTTAAACCCAAAAATGATGATGTATGCGATAATTGTGGAAGTAAGCTTGTGCAAAGAGAAGATGACAAGCCAGAAGTTGTTAAAGAAAGATTTAAAGTTTATCAGAAACAGTCAAAACCTTTGATAGATTATTATAAAAAGAAAAAACCTTTCGGAAATGTTAGATGCAGTAAGGTTGATATTCCTCCTGAAGTTGTTGTTGAAAGAATTGTCAAAAAATTGAAAGAATTAGGTTTTTTGAAGGGTTAAACTTTCTTTTAAGGAAGAAACAATTATAGGTAAAGCTATAGTAGAGTCACAATAAACATTACAAATTCTTGAATCTTTATCGACCTTACCCCAACTTAAAGCTTCTTCTAGAGTTGCTCCAGATAACCCCCCATATTCTGGAACTTCTGTTGTTATTTGAACAACATACTTGTGGGGTTTATCGGCTAGCAGGACTGATTGTAAAATAAAATTTTTTGGTAAACCACCACCTAAAATTAATGCTCCGCTACTCTTTCCTTCTTTCTTTAAATCAAAATTTAAGTTTATTAGAAAATCCAAATCTTTCATTTCATTTATTTTCAAATTATGATCTTGAGAATAAATCCAAACCTGAATTCCAAGTATCGAGTCAACAATTCCAGGAATTATAATTTTTGTTTCATTTTCAAAGGCTGCTCTTAAAATTGAATCTTTTTTTTCAATTCTTTTTCCAATTTCTTGCATTAGTTCAAAAGTAGCATACTCTCCTTCATTTATTTCTTCAAAAATTTTCTGAAGGTTTTTTTCAACTATTGCCATAGTAGTTGAACTTGAATAAACATCATAGATTCTATCTAACCCTTTTTCTCTTAATTCTAAATCATTAACTTTTTCAGGCTCACATTGATAGTATTTTTCACCAAAACAGTTTGCAAGTTCATGAGTAATGTTGGCTCCTGTCGAAACTATTATATCAATCCATTTGTTTTCTATCATTTCAACTATACATTTCCTCATTCCAGCAGGAATCAAAGCTCCTGCAATTCCAAGAAACTTAACGCAATCTTTATCTTTTATCATCTTTTCCAAAATTTCAACAGCTTCTCCAAGTTTTCTTGCATTAAAAGCAGTTGATTTAAGTTGCTTAACTAATTCATTCACACTTTGCTTTTTTGGTTCAAAATCCTTTACTTCCATGTTTCTCAACAATTTATTTTTAAATTAAAATAAATATCTCATATATGTTAGAACAGGAAGCTATAAAAATTTTAAGCTCTTTAGGTATAGAAGGAATAGAAGAAAGTTTAGAAGTTCCTCCTCAACCCGAATTTGGAGATTTGGCTTCTACCATTTGTTTTCAGTTAGCTAAAAAGGAAAGGCTTGACCCTAAAAGAATTGCTGAAGAAATAGTTAAAAAATTAAAAATTCCAAAGAGAAGTCTGATAAAAAAAGTTGAGGCTAAAGAAGGATATATAAATTTTTTCTTTGACTGGGAAAAAATATCAGAAAATTTTTTGAAAGAAGTTTCGAAAGACTTAAAAATTGATGTTGGAAAAGGAAAAAAGGTGATGGTAGAATATTCTCAACCAAATCCTGTTCATCCTATGCACATAGGTCATGCAAGGTCAACTTTTCTTGGCGATGCTTTAGCAAACATCTATGAGTTTCTAGGTTATAAAATTATAAGAGCAAATTACATGAACAATGTAGGATTACAAGTTGCTAAGCTTGTTACTGCTTATTTGCTCTGGGGAAATGGGAAAGAGCCAGAAGGAAAACCAGATTTATGGCTTTGGGAATTTTATGTTAGGTTTCATGAAGAAACAAGTAAAAATCCTGAGTTGGAAGAAAGAGCAAGAGAGATTTTAAGAAAGTATGAGGTAGAAAAGGATAGAGAAATAATAAAAGTTTGGAACAAAATTGTTAGTTGGTGTATAAAAGGTTTTGAAGAGACTTACAAAAAGCTTAGAATAAATTTTGATGTTTATTTCTATGAAAGTGATTCGAGAGAATTGGGAAAGAAAATAGTCGAAGATGCTTTAAAAAAAGGAATTGCTTTCAAATCTCCTGAAGGGGCGATAGTTGCTGATTTAGAAAAGTATGGTTTGCCAAATATTGTTATCTTAAGGTCAGATGGAACAGGTCTATACATAACAAGCGATTTAGGCCTAACAAAACAAAAGTTTGAAAAATATAAGATTGATAAATCAATTTGGGTTGTTTCTTCAGAACAAAACCTTTATTTCAAACAATTGTTTAAGATTTTAGAGCTTTTAGGCTTTGGCTGGGTTAAAAATTGCCATCATTTTTCTTTTGAGCTTGTTATGTTGGAAGAAGGAAAAATGTCCTCTAGAGAAGGAAAGGCAGTTATGCTAGATGAAGTTGTTAAAAAATTGGTTGATCTTGCTCTTCGAGAAGTTGAAAAAAGAAATTCAAGTTTGAATAAAAAAGAAAAAGTTAGTTTAGCAGAAAAGATTGGATTAGGAGCTTTAAAGTATGCCATAGTTAAAATAGACCCAAACAATACAATAGTTTTTGATTGGAATAGAATGCTTAGCTTCCAAGGAGATACAGGACCCTACTTACAGTATGCTTGCGTAAGATGCAAAGGAATATTAGAAAAAGCTGGAAAATGGAAGCCAAAGTATAAAATCAAAGAATTGAAAGAAGAGGAAAAAAATTTGATAAAACTACTTTTGAAATTTTCTAAGGTTGTTCAGGATGTTGCTGAAGATTTTAGACCAAATTATATTTGCAATTATGCTTTTGATTTAGCAACAGCTTTTGATAAGTTTTATGAAGTTTGCCCTGTTTTAAAAGCTGAAAAGGGG
Source organism: Candidatus Aenigmatarchaeota archaeon (assembly GCA_037440965.1). GTDB lineage: Archaea > Aenigmatarchaeota > Aenigmatarchaeia > CG10238-14 > SCSR01 > JAVZHQ01. Next base: position 3,657 of record JBBITC010000041.1, read on the forward strand.
GTTAAAGAGTTCAGACTAACTTTAGTGGCTTCAACAAGAAAAATTTTAGAAAAATGTTTAGAGCTTATAGGAATAAAAATACCTGAAAGAATGTGAATGATGAACAGAAATAGTTTTTCATAATAATTAAATTAGTTTGATTCTAATTAACCAAATATCTATGCTATATATCTTGTGTCTTTGCCAGCTGGAACTTTTGCTTTATATTCATCTATTGCTTTTTGTAAAGAGATTGATAGATGTTCTAGAGTTGGAAAAGTAAGATAAAGTTTTACTATTTTTTCCTTTCCATGTGGAGAGAGACAAATTAAAGTCAAGCTGAACATTTCTTTTTTTGGAACTATCGAAAAATTTTTTACAATCATATTCCTAAATTGTGAATATAAGTTAAAATTTTTATTTAACAGTAACTGCCTTTGCTAAATTTCTTGGTTTATCTGGGTCTAATCCTCTTTCTACACACAAATAATAAGCAAGCATTTGAAGCAAAACACTGTTTGGTATTGGGGTTAAAAATTCTGGAATTCCTGCTGGAATTTTTAAAATATCACTAGCCATTTTTTCTATTTTTTTATCTTCACCTTGAGTTATTGCTATTACATTGGCACCTCTAGCTCTCATTTCTTGAATGTTGCTTATCATTTCATCATAAGTACTATCTTTTGGAGCAATACAAACAACAGGAAATTCGTTTTCTATCACACTTATCGGTCCATGCTTGCTTTCACCTGCAGGATAGCTTATGCATGGCAAGTAATTAAGTTCCATTAATTTTAATCTTCCTTCATAAGCAACAGGTGTGCTAATTCCTCTTCCAAGAAATCCAAAACTATTTTTCTCCTTATACTTTTTTGCTATTTCAATCACTTTCCCCCTTTCTTTTATCACGTTTTCAACAATGTCTGGAATTTGATAAAGTTTTTCTTTGTTTTTTAAGTATTCATTTTCATTAATTTTCTTCCTTTCTTTTCCAGTTTCTAAAGCAAGCTGGAACAATAAGCTTAGTTGAGAAGTAAAAGTTTTTGTTGCAGCTACTCCAATTTCAGGCCCGGACTTTTGAATTAGATAAATATCTGAATAATTTTTTTGTGTAATAGCAGAGCCTAATGTATTTGTAATTGCTAAAACTTTAGCCTCTTTATTTTTTGCATATTTTACAGCAGCTAATGTATCGGCTGTTTCACCTGATTGTGTTACTGCTATTATTAAAGTTTTATCAGTTATCGAGTTTCCATATTGCTTAGGTAATTCTGAAGACCTAACAGGAACTACT
>JBBITC010000041.1:4939-5533 GCA_037440965.1 Candidatus Aenigmatarchaeota archaeon
GAGGCCAAACCATTAAACATGTAAAGAGATGCAAGGCAAGCATGATAAGATGTTCCAGCACCTATCGCATAGATGTCATCTGTTTCAAGAATTTCATTTATTGCATGTTTAAAATAATCTTCCTCTTGAACTTGAAGAGATCTTCTAAGCGATATTGGTTGCTCTTCTATTTCTTTTAACATAAAGTAAAGGTATTTTCCTTTTTCTATACTTTCAGGTAGAATTTCCAAATTTTCCAATCTACTTTTCTCAACTTCTTTTCCATTAATAACTACTCCTTTATAGCTTAACTCCACTATTTCCCCATCATTAATTCTAATTATTTTTCCCTTATGTTGAGAGCTTGAATTTATAAATGAAGCTAAAGCAAGAGCGTCCGAAGAACAATAAAAAGAGTTTTGATTTAATCCTACAACTATCGGACTTTCTTTTTTTGCTAAAACTATTTTATCTGGTTCTTTTGTATAAATGGAGGCAAAAGCATAAGAGCCTTTTAATTTTTTAACCGCATTTTCTACTGCCTTTGTATGCCCATATTCGATATTTTCTTCTATTAGATGGGATATAACTTCTGTATCAGTGTTTGAAACAAAA
>JBBITC010000042.1:0-5512 GCA_037440965.1 Candidatus Aenigmatarchaeota archaeon
AAAAAAGTAATGGAATTTGCTCTTAATCAAAACGAATATGGAAAAATTATGGAAGAAGATGAAAAGCTTTATTTAACTCAAGAGAAAAAACTAGCAACAAGTTTGATTGGAATTGGTATAAATCTTCTTGGAAATTTTCTCTTGATGATCGAAACATTTATAGAGAAAATAGAAGAGATAATTAACAAACCAAAAGATATTTAAATTAAATTGCATAATTATTTTTAGCTATTCTTTGGTGAATTACTTTGAAACCACAAATAAGGAAAACAGGAACCACAACTGTAGGATTGATTTGTAAGGAAGGGGTAGTGTTAGCTGCAGAGAAAAAATCTACTATGGGTTATTTGGTAGCAAGCAAGGAAAGTGTGAAAATACTTCCTGTTGAGGATAATATTGCTATAACAATAGCAGGAGCTAGTGGGGATGCCCAAGCTTTAGTAAGATATATGAAGGCTGAATGTAAACTTTTTGAAATTCAAAACAATAGAAAAATTTCTGTTCAAGCTGCTTCCACACTTTTAGCAAACATTTTATACTCTGGAAGATGGACTTTCTTGCCTTACATGGTACAGTTAATAATAGCAGGTTATGATGATTCTGGTCCTTCAATTTATACTCTTGATGCGATAGGGTCTGTAGAAGAAGAAAAAAAGTTTTTCTCTACTGGTTCAGGTTCTCCTATTGCTTTAGGGGTTTTGGAAGATAAATATAAAGATGGACTTTCCTTGAATGAAGGAATAAAACTTGCAGTTCAAGCAATTAAAGCTGCTATAGAGCGTGATATAGCTTCGGGTGGAAAAAGTATTGATGTTGCTATTATAACAAAAGATGGGTTTAGATTGCTCGGAAGAGAAGAAGTTGAAAAATTAATTAAACAGTAAATTCTGAAAGTGAAGGAAATGGAAATTCTGGAAAAAGTTAAAAGTATTCTGCCAAAAGAGGCGATAAGTAGAATAGAACTTGAAGGTTCAGAAATAATAGTTTACACTAAGGATAGAGATTTTTTTGTAGAACATGAAGAAATGGTTAGAAAAGCTGTAGAAGAATTAAAAAAAAGAATTGAAATAAGACCAGAAAATAGTTTGTGTTTTGATCAAGAATACACAAAAGAAAAAATAATCGAAACGGTACCAAAGGATGCAAACATAAAAAACATATACTTTGAGCCTGAGAGAAGCATAGTAATTATTGCTGCAGAAAAGCCTGGATTGGTTATAGGAAAAGGTGGAGAAACTTTTAAACAAATTAAAAAGGAAACCTTCTGGGTTCCGAGAATAGAGAGAGTTCCGCCTATAAAATCTGATATAATTGAAGGAATAAGAAAAGTTATACATACAGAAGTAAAGTTTAGGAAAGAATTTTTGAATAAAATAGGCGAGGCAATTTTTTCTGAAAGAAAAACTAATAGAGATTGGGTAAGGGTTATTGGTTTAGGCTCTTGCAGAGAAGTTGGAAGAAGTTGTTTTTTAATAGAAACTCCAAAATCAAAAGTTTTAGTTGATTGTGGAGTAAATGTTGGTGGGACAAATTCTAATGTTTTTCCATATTTTCAAACAAAAGAATTCGATTATAATGAGCTAGATGCTATAATAGTTTCCCATTCCCATTTGGATCATTTAGGTTGCGTGCCGATGCTTTATGAACATGGTTATAATGGTCCTTTATACCTTACAACCCCTACTATTGATTTAGCAACTTTGCTTTGGCTTGATTATATAGATGTTATGCAAAAAAATGCAGTAAATCCATTATTTACAGCTAGAGGGGTTAAAGAAGCAGTGAAGCATAGCATCCCTTTAGAGTATGGCGAAGTCTCTGATGTTGCTCCTGATGTAAGACTTACTTTCCAGAATGCTGGTCATGTTTTAGGATCAGCTTTAATTCATTTACATATTGGTGAAGGCTTACACAATATTGTTTATGCTTGTGATATGAAGTTTGGAAAAACTCCTTTGCTTGACCCTGCTTTTACAAATTTCCAAAGAGTTGAAACTTTAATTCTCGAATCAACTTATGGCGGGGTAAATGATATAATGCCTCCTCGTGACGAAGCAGAAAAGCAGTTAATGGAAGCTATTAATAAAACTATGGAAAGAAATGGAATTGCACTTATACCTTCAGTAGATTATTCTGAGCCCATTATGGTAATGAATGATGAACATATAAAATTAGTAAACATAGGTGAATTTTGCGACAGGCTATTTGAAAAAATAAAAGAAAAATGGGTTGAGAATGGCTGCGAAATTGCTGATACAAAAAGTTTGAACATAAAGGTACCTGTTTTCAATCCTAACACCTATAAAATTGAATCTAAAAAACTATCAAAAATAATAAGGCACAAAATAAATGAGCCACTTTATGAAATAACTTTAGAAACAGGAAGAAAATGCAGAATTACAGCCTCACATAGTATATTTACTTTAAGAGATGGGAAAGTTGTTCAGGAAGAAGTTAAGAAGCTAAAAACAGGAGATATTATTATAGCACCTAGAAATATCAAATCTTCTACAATTATAAATAAGTTAGACCTTTTTAGCATCTTGAAAAATAGCAAATTTTCGAAGAGACTATTAATTGATAGATTAGAAATTAACTCAGCTAAAGATATTGAAAGGCTTATATCTAACCTGCCAAAAGACCGACTTATGGCAAATAGGATTTTACAAGTTGAACTTACAGAACAAGGGAAAAAATTCATAAAATCTTTGCAACATAAACTATCAAAAAAGATTAGAAACACAAGCTACGAGTGGATAAACAATAAAAAATTCCCAAGTCTTAAGTTTCTGAAGTCCTTTTTAGAATTATCTGGTAATAACCCAATAACTTTCCTCACAAACAAAAAATATGTAAAAGCTTTTAGAAGAATACCACTTCATTTCTTGAAAAATAAAAAGTATAAATATGAAAATTCTTTCATCATACCTAGAAACTCTTTGAAATTTAAATTGCCAGTAGTTTTAAAACCTAGTAAAGAACTAGCAAGATTATTAGGTTACTTTATAGCAGATGGTTGCTACGGAAATGATAAAGATGGAATAATACTAACTCAAAACATTAGTGAAAAAGACAAGATAAAGGATATTATAAAATGCATAAAGTTTTTATTTAATGCAAAAGATGTTTCAAAAAATCCAAAAAAAGGAGAAAATGCAATTGAAATAAAAGGTGGTGGACTTTTAGCATATGCGCTTTTTTCAAAAGTTTTTGGAATTAAAAAAAGAGTAGATAATAAAAGAATACCAGAAGTTATCTATAACTTTTCAAGAGAACTTAAAAAAGAATTTATTAAAGGGCTCTTCTTTGGTGATGGAAGCATATCTTCAAAACATATCACAATCAATACTGTAAATAAAAACCTAGCATCAGACTTGATGTATCTTTTCTTACAATTAGGTTACGTAGCATCTGCAAGTAAAGTAAACAAAAAATCCTTCTCCCAAAGAGGCTACATTTATTGTGTAAATATAAGCGGCTCACAACTAAGTAAACTGGCTAAGGAATTAAACTTAAAGAACAAATTTAATGGAAGATATTCAAGAGTTTTATGCTTACCTATTATAGAGTCTGGGATATCAGAATTAACTAATAATATAAACAAAAAAGGAATGATCGGAAGAGAAAGAATAAAAAGAATTTTGGCAAAAAAACCATCAGATAAAATTAGAAAGCTAGTAGAAAGTGATTTTTCTTTTTTAAGAATTAAAAAAATTAGGAAAGTAAAACCTACTTCAAATTTTGTATATGATCTTTCTGTGGAAGGTTATGAAAATTTTGTAGGCGGATTTGGAGGAATATTTTTACATAATAGCTTTGCAGTTGAAAGGGCTCAAGATGTTATGGCAATACTTGTTGAAAATAACTTTCAATATCCAGTTTTTATAGATGGGATGATTTGGGATGCTACTGGAATTTATACTGCTTATCCTGAATACATGGCAAGAGCTATCCAAAGAGAAATTTTTAGTGGAAAAGACCCTTTTGTTAGTGATATTTTTAAAAGAGTTGCTTCTCCTCAAGAAAGAGAAAAAGTTTTGGAGCAAAGACCTTGTGTAATAATTTCAACTTCAGGAATGCTAGTAGGAGGACCGGTAATAAATTATTTGCAAAATTTAGCAGAAGATACAAGAAACACTTTAATTTTTGTCGGCTATCAGGGCGAAGGAACTTTGGGAAGAAGAATTCAAAAAGGATGGAAAGAAATTCCAATGAAAACAGAAAATGGAAAAACTATAAGCATTAACCTTCAAATGGAAGTTCAAACCATAGATGGTTTGTCTGGTCATTCTGATAGAAATCAGTTATTAAGTTTTATTCATCGCTTAATTGCAAAACCAGATAAAGTAATAATTGCTCATGGAGAAAATCAAAAAGCTTTAGAACTAGCAAGAAGCATTCACAAGTTATTTAGGGTTGAAACTTTAGCTCCAAGAAATTTGGAAGGAATAAGACTGAAGTAGAAAAATTCTAGATTTTTGTTCTCCATTTAAAACTGTGAAAAAAACAACTAAATTAAGGATAAATTTAAAAAAGTGATAATTATGATTATGAAAAAACCGTTGGTCTATTTTTTTATAATTATAATAGTAGGCATTATAATAGTAGGCGGCATTTATTTTTATCTATTAATAAAAGAGAGAGAAGCAATCAAAGAATGTATGTTTAGGGCCAACGAGGACAGAAGAAAATGTTTTCCTGGAAGTAAACCTTTTTTAATTTGTAAGATTGATGGAAATGAAATTATTCGCATAGAGAATTTAAACGACACAAACTTTAAGTGTGGTGAAACTATAATGTATACTGTTAACTTGAATTTGGCCTCAAGATTGCCAGAAAGTTTTTATCCTTGTGCTTTATACGATAAATTGTTAAACGTAACAGAATGGCGTTGCATAGAACAAGTTCCATTTTCAGATACAGTAAAAACTTCTTATGTTAATGGTGGAAAAAAGTATTAACTTGCGGGCACGTGTTTATAGGAAATTCGACTTCACTAATGTTTTTCTATAAAGGAACAATTCCAAATGTTAGTGAAATAAATTTACTAGAATTTTATGTTTTCCCCTCTACTCTTCAAAAAGTTTCACAAGATTATTTTTTTGATAATCTTAATCTTGCTGATAAAATTTATGAGTTACGAGTGAATGTAACATGTTAAAGAAAAAAATAGAATTAATAATTTCAATTTTATTATTTTTATTAGTTTTTGGAATTTTTGCAAAAGGAAATATGTATTGGTTTGCTGGTTGCTACAAAAATGGGAATAAAAGGACATATGATTGCTTTGCCAGCACAGGTTCTGCAAATCCATGTACAGAATGGTGTGATTATGATGGACCAAGTGGTTGGGTAACTTCTTGCGCCGATAAAATATGTGCAGGTGATCCAAGCACATGGCCATCTTGTTGTGAAAATTTTGAATGCTCTCCTTGTTGTATTAAAGGACAATTTGGAGCAGAATGTGAAGTAGATAGCGATTGTCCTTCAGATGGATGGTATTGCTCAGGCT
>JBBITC010000043.1:0-5357 GCA_037440965.1 Candidatus Aenigmatarchaeota archaeon
GTTTTTAGGTCTCTTTGGCTATAGAAAAAACATAAGACTAGGGATATATGGAGAAACTAACGTAGGTAAAACAACTCTTGCTAACAGAATTTCCTTGGACTGGACAGGTGAAGAAGTAGGAAAAGTTTCAGAGATCCCTCATGAAACAAGGACTATTCAAAAGAAAGAAAAGATAGAGATAAAACTTAACAGCAAAAAAATTGTTTTAAACCTTTTGGACATGCCTGGCTTAGCAACAAAAGTAGATTATAGAACTTTTTTAAAGTATGGTTTAAGTAAAAAGCAGGCAAAAACAAGGGCAAAAGAAGCTACAGAAGGAATAATAGAGGCTATAAAGTGGCTAAGCAATGTTGATGCAGTATTAGCTGTTATGGATGCTACCCAAGACCCTCTAACTCAAGTCAACATAACTTTGCTTGGAAACCTTGAAGCTAGGAAAATACCGGTTATTTTAGTCGCAAATAAAATAGACAAGAAAAAAGCAAAACCTAATGCAATAAGAGAGGCTTTTCCACAATATCCTGTTGTCGAAGTTTCTGCTTTGAAAGGTAAAAATATGAACGAACTTTATGAAGCAATAGCAAATTATGCAAGGAGGGGAAAATGAAGCTTAAATTGGATTTTGTTTCATCTTCAAATTTGGATGGAAAACCAAAAAAAGAAAGGATAAACTATATACTGAGTAAAGTTAAAGATGGTTCTATTCTAGTTATGGATGGTGTGATGAGCCCTGACGAAGAGCTTGACTTGATAAGAGAAACTATGAGAAGAGTTGATGATGGTTTTCCTGGTATAGAGGTTTGCAGTCTTAAGAAAAAAGTTAAAGGATTTCAGTTGTTTATGGAAAGATTGTCAGATCAAACAGCAAAAATACAGCAAATTTTTACTAGAAAAACTCCTGATAAAAAACTTAAGTTTGGAATTACTTTAGTTGGCCCTGCAAAGTATATAAAGAAGATTAAGAAGAATCCAAATTCATTTTCTGTTCTAACAGAGGTTTAATCATGCATAAGTGTGTAAGATGTGGGGAAGTTTTTCAGGATAATGATGAATCTATACTAAGAGGTTGCACGCATTGTGGTTCAATATTTTTCCTTTACTTAAAAACTCCTGAAGAGAGCCAACAACTGGAAGAGATAAAGAAGGAGTTGGAGGAAAAGAAAACTACACTTGAAGAGGAAATAGAGAAGAAGATTAAAGAGATAAAAGAAGAGAGAAAAGTTGAAAAGAAGGTTAAAAAGCCAAAGTTTGGAATAGAGACTGTAAGAATTCCTAAGGAAGGAATTTATGAGATTAACTTAGATGCGTTAATGAAAAAAAGGCCTTTGATAATTCTAGAAAAAGGAAAGGTTTACTTTGTTCACTTGCCTTCTGTTTTTGAAAAGACAGAAGAATTATAAAATTCCAAGTTCTTTATCTTTTTCTACTTTTTCTTTCAGTTCTGGTTTAATTTCAAGAAGTGAGTTAAAAAGTTTTTCCTTATATTCTTCTGTTATTAGTTTGTCATCAGCTATTGTTTTAAGAAGAATAAAAGTATCCATGGAAACATCAGCATCTCTATGGTTTTCTTTTTCTAAACAGTTTTCAAATTCTATGCCAAAGGCTTTTCTGCACGCTTCGGCTAAAGTGCTTGCTGTGATGTTATAAATTTCTGCGACAACAACCTGCTCAGGATAAGCAACATTTTGTTTTTTTAAGATATCATCTTTCATCCTTTCTATAAGTTCATGAATGGCATTAAAAACACACTCTTCTCTTTTGCAGGGCAGCATTTTTATCTGTTATTATTTTTCTTTTTTTCTCTTAATAGCCTTTTGTTAGTAAAAAAGTTTTGAGGAATTGGTATATTCAAAATTTATTCTAATAAACAAAAGAGAATTAATTACTTTTTCTTCTTGATTTTTGCTTGCTAGTGAAGGGCTTGTTCCTGCATTTCCCTAAACTTTTCTTGAATTTGGGCAAAAGATGCAGTTGTTTGCCTATAGAACTCAAAAGTCATATAAAAGACTAAAAAAATCATGAATAGCATTATTACAAGCCCCACTATCATCAAGGCTGTTTCTGTCATATCGATTATAATAGTTTAACTAGTATTTAAAGATTACTATTCTTTAGTGGTGAATTAATTAGATTATAGATTATATATTTTAAACTAACTTAAATTCCTTAGGCATTTTTCCAAATCTTTTAACAAATTCCTTAGGCCAATTTTTTGGGTCTAAACCTTTTTGAGAAAGGAAAGCAGCTGTCCATCTTTCCAAGCCAATTCCACTGCAACCAGACCAAACTTCCTTTTCGCTTACTGTTTTGAAATCCCAGGCATCACTAAACTTAGTTCCTGCTACTGTTATATTTTGAAATTCAAGCCATTCAGATTTTTCTCTAGAGCCTCGAAAAGGAAGCCAAGCTTCAAAATCTATTGTTCCTTTTTCTTTTTCTGTTTCTCCAACTTGGCCTGCTTGAGCCATATACCAAGGAGTTACCCAGGCCATCCTCCATTCTATGTCTAAAATTTTGTCGAAAACTTCTTTATACCTTTCAACTAGTTTTTCCTTTATATCTATTGCTTGATCTTTTGTCCCAAGCCAAATTATTTCTATTCTGTGAAATTCACAAACTCTTTCTATTCCATGCAAACCTCCGGCCTCCCATCTCATGCTTGTTCCTGAAGCATCCCATACTTTTATCGGCAAATCCTCATCTCGCAAACTTTTCTTTTCAAAATACCAATAAAAAGGAGGGCATTGAGAAAAGCAAACTCCTAATCTTGGTGCTTCAAGCTTCTCCCTTAGTTCTTCATAAGGAATTTTATTAGTTACTTTAACATAATCTGCAAAATTTTCCCAAAATTCTGGGTCATAAGTTAAAGGCTTACTTACATAAAAGAATGAATTGGAAGAGCCAGGAACATGACCTGTGCGAAGCCAAACTTCTAGAGGAGTAACTTTTGGAAGGATAACTTCTTCAAACTTTAAAGGTTTGATAACTTCTTTTAATGCTATTTGTTGCATAACTCTTAAAATTTTTGCAGGAATAGGAGTGTAAAGCCAAACTCCAACGTCAAACCTTTTTATCCATCCTCTTTTTTCCATTTCCTCTGAAGGATCTTTATCCCAAACAGGGTTTTTTTCTTTACTTTTCCAAATTAGCTCCCAATGCTCTGCTTTCCCTCCATATTCTTGAAGTTGAATTTTTTCTTCTATTCTTTTTAAAATTCTTTCAACATATCTGTCTTCTAAAGCAGTTGAATCTAGATTTTGAAGTTTTATTATCAACTCATTTCCTTTAAGCTCTATGTTTTTAACCCAAGGAACTTTTACTTGGATATTTTCCCTTGGGAGCTTTTTTGGAGTATACCTTATTTCATAATCTCTTACAAAAATATTTCTTAACCCTATCCCATAATCTTTTCCAAATTTTTCAGAGAGAAAATTTCTTAATCTTAAGAAAGCGTCATGAGGTCTAAGATAAGTTGTTCCTTCTATTGTAACTAAAAGTTTTGAACCTTCTATTGTCCAATGAACAATTCTTGATCCTTCTTGTTCTTGAGGCACGCCTTTTTTGAAAAGTTCAGAGTTTATCTCTTTTGCCACAAGCTTAGGAAAATCAAGCTTAACTTGTTCTAAAGGTTTGCTAAACTCCATCATACCTTCAAGTACAAGCTTCATACCAACAACCTAATTTTAACTTTTAATTAAATATATTTTATGTCTGAAACTTTAAAAAGAGCCCTTAGTTTCAGAGATATAGTTATTTTAGGAGTTGCAATAATAATAGGGGCAGGAATTTACAGTATAATAGGAAAGGCTGCAGGAATAGCAGGCCATTCTGTCTGGGTTTCTGTAGTTTTTGCTGGAATTGTTACTTGTTTTACTGGTTTAAGCTTTGCTGAAATGACTGGAATTTATCCAAAAACTTATGGTTATTTTAAGCTTATAAAAACTGCTTTGGAAAGCATGGGAGGTAAATTGTGGGGTTTTGTTGTTCAATGGATTTTGGTTCTGGCTTGCATATTTGCCATAGCAACTATTTCAATAGCTTTTGGAGGTTATTTTTCAAGTTTTATTTCTGTTGATAAAACTTTAGCAGCAATTTTTATCATAATTTTTTCTGCTTTTGTTTCATATATTGGAGTAAAAGAATCTGTAGGCATTACCATAATTCTTTCTTTAGCAGAAATTTTAGGTTTAGTAGTAGTAATAGTTCTTGGAGTTTTTTTCCTTAAGCCTGATGTTCAAGTTTTATTGAAAGTCAGTTTTGATTATAATATTTTCTATGCAGCTTCCTTAATATTTTTCGCCTTTACTGGTTTTGAGCTTATACCAGCACAAGCAGAAGAAACAGAAAAAGCAGAGAGATTTATACCAAAAGCAATAGTTCTTTCTATATTAATTTGTACTTTTATCTACACTTTAGTTTCTATAGCAGTCACAAACTTAATAGAGCCTAACTTATTAGCAAGCTCAGAAGCTCCTTTAGTTGATGCGGTCTCAAACAAGTTTGGCTCAAATTTTGGCTGGTTCCTTTGGGTTTGCGCAGTAATCTCTATTCTTAGCACAGTTTTAGGTGTTGTGATAACAAGCTCAAGGCTTGTTTATGGTTTAGGAAAAGAAGGGCTCTTACCGAAATTCTTTTCAAAAGTATCAAAAAGGTTTAAAACTCCTAGCTTTGCAATTATAATGGTTGCTTTTATTTCTGCTTTTTCAGCTTTTTTAATAAAAGATTTGAAGACTGTGGCAGAAATTGCAAACTTTTTAACAATTCTTACTTTTTACTTAGTAAACATTTCTGTCATAGTTTTGAGATGGATTAAACCAAAGATTCCAAGAAGTTTTAAAGTCCCTATTAACGTAAAAAACACTCCTTTACCTTCTTTAATAGCAAGCATTTTTTGTATGTTTTTGCTTTTTCATTTTCCTTTTATCATAATTTTTAACGGAGTTTTTGTTATATCAATAGGGATTGTTTTTTACTTTTTAACAAGAGAAAAATATTTTGCTTAGCGTGTAATTTCAGTCCATTTGAAAACTTCCAAAAGCTTTTTATTTTCTGGTTTTTCAAAATGCTCTCTTATCGGCTTAATTATTTTATCAAGTTCTCTTGCAACGCTCTTCTTCAAATCTTGAGGATGGATTTTTCCTTCCTTAAAAGCTTTTTCAAGTTCCTCATAACTTTCAAAAGTTATGTTTCCTCCGTATTTTTTCTCTCTTTCAATTTCAAAACTCTTGCTTTCTCTGAAAATTATGTACTTTGCTATTTCTAGTACTGGATTGCCTTCAACTATTTTTTCAGGACACCAAGCTTTTTTTAACTTATTTTCAATTTCTTCTTTTTTATCATGAATAAATATACAAGTC
>JBBITC010000044.1:0-5189 GCA_037440965.1 Candidatus Aenigmatarchaeota archaeon
CTGATAATGAAATTGCTGCTGTTTCTTCTACTGACAGGCTGAGTTTAATAGCAGGCCATTACGTAGGAAAAGATGACCCTGCATTGATGATAAGAGCCCAATCAGGTTTTCCAGCTGTAGGAGAAATTTTAGAACCTTTTGCCTTTCCTTATTTGGTTGCTGGTGGTATGAGGGGCTCACATAACGTTCCTTTTATGCCAGTTAGTTTAAAAGATGCCCATCCTACACGCTTTGATGCACCGGCAAGAGTAGTTGCTTTAGGTTTTCAGCTTAATAATGGCAAATTGGAAGGGCCGGTTGATTTGTTTGATGACCCAGCTTTTGATTTGGCAAGAAAAAAATGCAATGAAATTATGGATTATATAAGAAGGCATGGAACCTTCGAACCGCACAGACTACCACTTGACGAATTAGAATATACTACATATCCTGATGTGGAGAAAAAATTAAAAAGTAAGTGGGAAAAACTCTAGTTTTGTACAATCTTTTATTTTGTAATTAATCCCGAGGTATTAAAATAGTATCGAAACCTTTTTTCCGATGAAGTAAGTAAAAAAGATAAAATAGATTTCTTTTCTGTCAGATAAGGAAAAATAGCTTAGTTAAAAAATAATAGTGATTTATATCTTCTTTCTTAGAGATTCTGTTAGAACTCTTGCTTTGAAATCTGAAATTATACTCATGAAATTAACAAAGCCATCTTGAGGAGTTGGAAAACAAGAGAAATACTTATGGACATCGCCATCTCCCCACCATTTTGTACAACAATAATATAGATGGTCGCTTATTTGCAAAAGTCTCCAGATTCTTGTTAGTTCAGGATCGTTAAGTTTTTTAATAGCTTTTTCAAGATTTTTCAATTCTTCAAAACAAACATGCTGCATTCTATTGCCAAGCCAGGCCGAGGTGTCACGCTCCATATCGGCCCAAGAAACTGTGTTGAACTCAAAAACATCTATTTCTCCCACTGGCTCATACTTTTCAATTATTTCACTAGGAGTACAAAATTCTAAACTTTCATACTTTAAAATTTCATAGGGCAAAGCTTTCAAAAACCAGAAAATTCCAGATTCAGGCCACTGATGCTCACCAAAAGTTTCATAATCCATAAAAATATTTATGCATTGCCCAGGAGTTGCAGCAAGCCATGCGGCATACTTATCAGCAGTTAAAGGCCACTGATCCCAATTTTTTGATGAAAATCTATAGCCTATATCATCGCTAAGCCTAAAATTCCTTAGTAGAACTTTTATTCTGTTTTCTGGTCTTGGGTCGTTGGGGAAAGCATATTTCCTTACATAAACATAATTTGGGCTTCTCCACCCAAGAATTTTCTCTGTCCCTTCTGTAAAAATTCCTTTAAAGCCTAAATCTTCAACAATTTTTGCAATCAAATTGTTATAAATCATTTCTGTATTTACAAAAACCTTTGGTTTAAAGTTTATTAAATCCTTAATAGTCTGGGAGTGCATTTTAACTTGGTCTATAAACTCATCTTTCTGCTCAAAAAGACTTGCCAAAGAATGATAATAAGTTTCACCTAAAAATTCAACACATTTCGTTTCTGCTAGTTGCTTAAAACTTTCAATCAAATCTTTTTGGAACATTTCACACAACTCAAGAAAGACTCCTGTTATCGAGAAAGTTACCTTAAACTTCTTCTTCTCTTTTTTCAAGTTATCTATAATCTCAAGCAAAATTTTGTTTGTTGGGTAATAGCATCTGCTAGCAACCCTATCAAAAACATACTTATCTAAGCCATGGTTGAAATATTTTGAGAATGCTTCACTATTGTTTGCTATTCCGTTTGATTGGAAGTTTGTAAGCCTAAAAGGTTGGTGTACTTGAAAACACAGGTTTATCGAAGTCATGTATATTATTAATTAATTAGTTATAAATAAAGTTAATGTTTTAAGAAGAGTAAAAAAATAAATATGAGCTTTTTAATAGCAAAGGAGCTTTTTAAAAATTCCTATGTACTTTCTGGAAAAAAATTATTCTTTCATAGGTATTGCGACACAGGCTTTAAAACAAAATGGACAGGCCTGTGGCAGGGTTCAAAAAAATTCTTAGACTATTTCAGTTTTAAAATAAATGGGGTTTGGCTTTCCCCTGAAAATTGCAAAAGTTTTGAGTTTGGAGAAATAGATGCAACTCATTTCTTTAAGTTGAATGAAATAGAAGCAAAAGAGTTTTTACAAGTTCCAGAGAATTTAAACTCTTTTGTTTGTTTGCTAACAATTCAAAACAATTCAAAAAAAGAGGAAAAAGTAAAAGTTGAAGTTGAAGTTGCTTTCAATATAAGAGAGATGGAAGAGAACTGGCATAACAGAACTTATTTAGCAAGATTCTATGATAACAAGCTAGTAGTAGAATCTGAAAAAGGTTGCGCAGTTTTTGGAAGTTCTCCGATTGGAAATTTTATTCCTAACCCAAATTATAAAGACCATTATCCTTCTGGTGAAAAACAAAGGTGCTTTATTCCTGGAAGTTATTTCTTAGAGTTTAGTCTTGCTCCGAAATCTTCAAAAGAAATTTTTTTCATCTTTTCTGTGGGTAATGCTGAGCTAGAAGTTTTAGAGGAATATGAAAAAACTAAGGCTTCTTTATTTTCACTCTTTTTTGAGAAAGAAAAGAAATATCAAGAAATTTTGAGTATAGCAAAATTTTATTCTGGTTTAGAAGAGCTGGATGAACTTTTTAAGTGGAGTGTAATAAACCTTGAAAAGCTTGCTTTTAACTCCAAGCTTGGTTTTGGCTACTTTGCTGGCTATCCTTGGTTTACTCAATTCTGGGGAAGGGATTCAGGCTGGATAATTCCTGCTGTTATTGACTTAGGGAAATTTGAAGAGGCAAAAGAAGCTTTAAAAACTCTTGCAAGTTTTCAGTCAGAGAAAGGTCAAATCCCGAATGTAATTTATATGAACAGAAAAGTTGATTATAATTCAGCAGATTCAACTTTACTTTGGATAATTGCATTGAATCATTACTTGAAGAATTCTGGTGATGTAACTTTTATTAGAGGCTTGAAAAAGAATTTTTTCAAGGCTTTAGAATGGGTAAAAATTAATGAGGATAAAAATGGTTTTATAGAAAATGGAGAAAAGGAAACTTGGATGGATACTTTAGAAAGAAAAAAAGGAATAGAAATCCAGGCAATGCTAATAGCTGCTTTAAAGGCTGCTTCAGAAGTTGCTAAAAATTTCTGGGAGGATGATAAGGAACTTTGGCAAAAAGCTGTTAAAATAGAGAGAAATTTTGAAAAAACTTTTTGGGACGAGAAGGAAGGTTTTTATATAGATTTTATTAAAGGGAGAAAAGTTCGAAGTATTAATTCGATTTTTCCTCTCTTTTTTGGTATATCAAAAAATACAAGAAAAGTCTTGAAAGTTATAGAGAGTGAAGAATTTACAACAAGGTATGGGGTAAGAACTATTTCAAAGAATGATTTGGAATACAATCCAGCAGGATATCATAACGGAAGCTCTTGGGGTTGGGTTGTTGGTCTGGTGGCTTGCTGTGAGTTTAAGAACAAGAATTATAAAAAGGGTTTGGATTATTTGAGAATTTTATACAGAAATTTGAATCAAAACTGTGTAAAAAGTTTGGGTGAAGCTTGGAATTCTGAAAATAATGATATAAACTTATGGAAAGTAAGTTTTTCTGAGCCTGGGGCATGCTTACAAGGATGGAGCTCTGCTTTGGTTGTAAGATGTATAGATGAATTTTTACTTGGAATGAAAGTAGATGCTAGAGAAAAAGAAGTATTTTTCTCACC
Source organism: Candidatus Aenigmatarchaeota archaeon (assembly GCA_037440965.1). Classification (GTDB taxonomy): domain Archaea; phylum Aenigmatarchaeota; class Aenigmatarchaeia; order CG10238-14; family SCSR01; genus JAVZHQ01. The sequence continues at coordinate 3,779 of JBBITC010000044.1, forward strand.
TTCTCTTTGGCCTAGAGCAAAAATTTTAAGAAGAAAAAGGATAGGAAACGATTTTGTTGATTTTACAATAAAAAGAATAAGAAATGAAGTAAAAGTTAGCTATAAAAGTGAAAATGGTTTGAAATACAAAATATTAGTTCATCCTTAGATAAGCTTGTAAAAAGTTCCTTTTTTCTCGTTTATTATCTCTATTTTTCCTTCTCTTCCCAGCCATCCTAACGCTCCGTAAACCTCGTTTACCTTTAATTTGGTTTCTTTTGCTATCATACTTGCTGTTAAAGGTCCTTTTGCTTTTAAAACATTCCAAACTTTTCCTGCATTGACTCCAAAAACTTCTTCTACTTTCATAATTATTAGGTTTGATTTCCTATAAAATAAATTTTTTCATTTTTAAATGGGTCAAAAAGGATTTCCTTTAATTTTTCTTGGTTCTTTTCAAGAAGCTCTAAAGGATTAACCTTTTTTCTTATTCTTTTAATTATCAGATACTCGCATCCTTTGAAATTTGTATTTTCCTTAATTCTCAATTCATTCTTTTCAAGAAAAAGATGGAAAGGAAAACCTTTGTTTTTTATAGAAGTATAGTCATGACCTGCAACTTCAGGGTAAAATGTTGCAAAGAGCACATCCTTTTTTTCACAAACAGTTCTGTGATAGAATTTTGGATGAATAAAAATAGAATCTTTCTCCTTAAGCTTTATTATAAAAGTTTTGAAAGTTTGCTTTTCTGTTAGAACAAGAAAGCAATTATTTTTTAAAACATAGTAAGCTTCTCCACAATAAGTCTCATGGGCATGACCATAAGTTGAGAAAAGCTCACCTTCTTTAGAGTTAGAATAAACTCCAAATTTAAGTAATGTTAAGTCAGAAGCTATTCTTGTTTTTTCAAAGATATTCTTAAAATTTTCCAAACTTTTCCAAAGGTTATACTGTTCATAAACTATAACATCTCCCTTAGCTTCTAACATTTTCTTTGCATTTTCTAAGTCAAGAATAACCTTATCTTGAATTAATTGGGAAGCAAACCTTTTCCAACCTTCAACTTTTTGCTTAAAAATTATATTTAGATTTTTGTTCTTTTCCTCTAGAGTATAGCCAAAATCTATTTTCACCATATTTTAAAATTATCAAGAATTAAAATAAATCATATGAGCTTAGCAGTTTATGTTCCTTGGCTTCACATGCATCAACCTTTGATTTGGTTTAAAAATAATGGAGAAGAAAAACTTATGAACAACCTGGAAAAAATGCTTCTTTCAAAAGACTCAAGAGAAAGTTGGGATGCAAAGCTAATAACAAGAGCATATAAGAATCCTGCAAAGTACTTCAAAAAACTTAAGGAAGGGGGTTATGAACCAAGAATAATCTTAGATTTTTCTGGAATTTTACTAGAAAGTTTGGAAGAATTGGA
>JBBITC010000045.1:0-5082 GCA_037440965.1 Candidatus Aenigmatarchaeota archaeon
GATTATAGCATTTTGTTTTATTGTTTTAGTTGTAGAATCTGTAGTATAATCTATGTAGAAAGTTAAAGTGTATAAACCAGGCGAAGCATTCTCAGAAACTTTAAACTTAAACAAATAAATTGCTGTATCACCAGGAGCTAAAGGACTTAAGTCACCAACCAAACTTCCAGAAGGAATTATATTTTTATCGTAAGAAACTTGTGAAATTTTAATTCTACTCGCTATCCCAGTTCCAGAGTTTTTCAAGACCAATTGTACATAACCTTCATTTCCAGGAGCAATAGAAGGAGGGGAAATAGAAAGAGTTGCTTGAATTATTGGTTCACTAACAATAGCTTTTGATAAATTTACACAGAAAATTAATACTAAAATTGAAAATATTATTGGAATTAATTTCTTCATGTTAAGCTCCTCTTATTATTTTTCCATCGCTTAAATAAATAATCTTTTCAGCATACTTTGCAATGTTTGGCTCATGAGTAACTATTACTATTGTTTTTTCTTCCTCCTCTCTAAGTTTAACTAATAAACTTATGATTTCCTTTCCAGTTTTTGAATCTAAGTTTCCTGTCGGTTCATCTGCAAGAATTAATGAAGGATCATTTGCCAAGGCTCTTGCTATCGCTGTTCTTTGTCTTTCTCCTCCAGATAATTGTGAAGGCAAATGCTCTGCTCTTTTTCTCATTCCAACTATTTCTAGGAGCTGTAAAGCTCTTTTCCTTCTTTCTCTTTTATCCTTTTCTACAATCATCATAGGCAATTCGACATTTTCTAAAGCAGTTAAAGTTGGATACAAATTAAAAAATTGAAAGACAAAACCTATTTTTCTTCCTCTCACTCTTGCCAACTCTGCGTCACTTAAACTTGAAACATCTTTTCCTTCTAAAAAAACCCTACCTTTTGTAGGTCTGTCCAAACAACCCATTATGTGAAGTAATGTTGACTTGCCAGAACCACTTGGACCTGTAACAGTTAAGAAATCATTTCTGCTTATTTTCAAACTTACATCATCCAAAGCTTTTACTTCTACCTCATCCAATTTGTAAATCTTACTTACATGCTCTAATTCTAATAATGTATTCATCCTTCTCGCTCCAAATTTTTCAATCTATATAGTTTCATATTAGCTGAAACATTATATAAATATTCATGAAACCATCTTTTTTTAGGTTTCAATAAAGTGAAACTTTATAAACTCTTATTCCAAATATCTACCATGGCTTTTAATAAAAAGGAGATATTTTTACTAGCTTCTATATTGGCAATTGTTAGCCTTTTTATAATTCTTTTTTTCACAATTTTTGAAAAATTGGAGCTAAATCTTACAGAAAAAACAAGACCTGTAGGATTTTTCCTTAAGTATAGGCCCTCCTTTCCTGTTTATATGCTACCTATACCCTTAATTTTACTGCTTATTGCAACAGTTCCTCTATCTTATTACTTAATTTCCACAAGACTTGAAAAAAGATTGGAAAAGAAATTTGATTTGATTTTGAAACTAGTGAAGAAAAATTCTAAGGAAATAAAAAATAGCTTAAGCGAGAAAGATGTTATTCTTAAATTTCTTAATCCAGCAGAAAGAAAAGTTTTGGAATCCTTGATCGAGAAAAAAGATAGCGTACTTCAGTCAGAAATATGTAGAAGAGAAAATATGAACAAACTAAAAGTTCATAGAGCAGTAAAGGAATTAAAAAGAAAAGGAATTGTTAAAACAGAAAAATACGGAAAGACTAACAGAATTACTTTATCAGAAGATATTAAAGAAATTTTGTTGAGGTAATAGGTTTTAATAATGATTGTTGTAATAGATTTGGATGGGGTTTTAATTAACAATATTATTTTTGAGGAAAAAGTTTTGAATTATATTTTTAGAAAAATTTCAGAAAAGTATAAAATAAACTTAAAGGAAGCAAAAGAAATTTTTTGGGAAGCTGGTAAAAATTTAAAAGGAAAGAAAGGATGGCATGATTGGAGAGTTTTTTGCAAGAAATTAAAGATAGGTGAGATTTGGAAAGAAGCTCATCTTAAAAATTTAAGATACTTAAAACTTGTAAAAGGTTCGAAAGAGTTTCTTTCAAGTTTGAAAAAAGATGGACATAAATTAATTCTAGCTTCTGACGCTATCAAACCTGTAATGGAAATAAAGATAAAATATTTTAATCTTCAAAAATTTTTTGACGATATTATTTCACAAGATGAAACAAAATGCATAAAAAATGAGGTTAGATTTTTTAAATTCATTATGAAGAAATGGAAGGTACCAATAGAAAATTTCATAGTAATAGATAATAGGCTAGATAGAGGAATACTTATAGGAAAAAAGTTGGGGATAAAAACGATACTTATAAAAAGAAAAGAACATAGTCATAGCTATATTCCAGTAAAAGAAAAAGTTAAACCAGATTTTTCAGTTAAAAAGTTAAGTGAGGCTTACAAAATAATTAAAGGAATTAACAAGGGCCTGTAGCTCAGCATGGTAGAGCAGCTGGCTCTTAACCAGAAGGTCCGGGGTTCAAATCCCCGCAGGCCCATTTTTATAGATTTAAATAAAAGTAATGTAAAAGTAATATTTTATGAATGTTGTAGAAACTTTTAGCCTTACAAAAAAATTTAATGGATTAATAGCGGTAAATAAAGTAAGTTTGAAAATAAAAGAAGGAGAAATTTTTGGTTTACTCGGGCCAAATGGAGCGGGTAAAACAACTTTTATTTCAATGCTTTGCACTTTATTAAAGCCAACTTCTGGAACAGCAAAGGTTAATAGTTTTGATATAGTTAAACAACAAAATGAAGTAAGAAAATCTATAGGAATAGTTTTCCAAGACCCAAGCTTAGACAACAGATTAACTGCAAGAGAAAATTTAGAAATGCATGCCGGCTTGTACGGAGTTCCAAAAGAAGAAAGAAAGAAAAGAATAGATGAAGTCTTAAAATTAGTTGGGTTTTATGAAAGAGCTCACGAGCTAGTGAGAAACTATTCTGGAGGTATGAAAAGAAGGCTTGAAATCGCAAGAGGTTTAATTCACTATCCTAAAGTTTTGTTTTTAGACGAACCAACCTTAGGTTTAGACCCGCAAACAAGAGAACATATTTGGGAATATATAAAAAAATTAGCTGAAAGAGAAAACATAACAATTTTGCTAACAACTCACTACATGGAAGAGGCTGATGCTCTTTGTGATAGAGTTGCTATAATGGATTATGGTAAAATAAAAGTTTTGGGTACACCAGAAGAATTGAAGAATAGTTTAGAAGGAGATGTGCTAATTTTAGAAATTAGTGATGGCAAAAAATTCTTGGAAAAAGTTAAAAATTTGGATTCAATCAAAAAAATGCACATAGCAGAAAATAAAATCAGTATGACAGTAAAAAATGCAGAAAAATTTGCTCCAAAAATTTTAGAGATTGCAAGAAAAAATAAAGTTTTAGTTACTTCTATAAGCATAAGAAAACCTAGCCTGGGAGATGTTTTCCTTCACTATACAGGAAGAGAAATTAGAGAAGAAACTAGTGAACCAAAAGAAAGGATGAAAAGAAGGGCTAGATTTTTATGAGTGAGTTAGAAGGAATCTATACTATTTGGCTAAGAGAAATAATAAGATTGTGGAGAGATAAATCTAGAATAATTAGCTCAATAATTCAGCCCATTCTTTTCTTATTTGTTCTTGGCGGAGGCTTTTCATTTGTTAGGCTTGGTGGAATAAACTATCAAGTATTTTTATTCCCAGGAATAGTAGCAATGTCTTTAGTTGGAATTTCTATAGCTTCTGGTGTTTCTGTTATCTGGGATAGAGAATTTGGCTTTCTAAAAGAAATTCTTGTTGCTCCAATTTCAAGAACTTCTATTTTTATTGGAAAAGCTTTAGGAGGTTGCACTACTGCGTTAATTCAGGGCATAATAATTCTAAGCCTATCTTTTATAATTGGTGTTCCAATTACAATTTACTCTTTTTTTGTTTCAATTTGTTTAATGGCTGTAATTTCTTTGGGTTTGGTTAGCATAGGACTAATTATTGCTTCTCTTATAGAAACTTTTGAAAGTTTTGGATTAATAATGAATTTTATAATCTTTCCTTTGATTTTTTTAAGTGGTGCCTTCTTTCCTTTGCAAGAAGCTCCCTTTTGGCTTAAATTAATTTCTTTTTTCGATCCTTTAACTTATGGTGTGGAAGCAATGAGATATACAATAATTGGAGTTTCTTATCTACCATTTTACATAAGCTTAAGTGTTATTTCAGTTTTTTCTCTTGTAACTATTTTGATAGGTGGAATAGCTTTTAGTAGAAAAAAATAATGATAAAACTACCCTTCTATCGTTATATTTTTTGAAGCTGAAGCCAAAACTGTATCATTAAAAATAATCTCAACTTTAATTTCATGTTCTCCCGGACTAACACCAGTACATGAACTACAATAAGGCACTCTCGAAAGAAATTCGATTACATTTTCTCCTTTTTTTAAATTGAGAGTTTTTTCCAGCGAAATGTAATCCCCATATCTTGCTTTAATTCCGCTAACTTTTATCTGAACACTTTCCAACTCTTGCGGAGAAAAAAATGAAACATTTATCCGAATTTCTTCGCCTTGCTTATAAATTTCCTTGTCAGTAAAAATTTTTAATTCATTTTCAGCTTTTTCTTCATTAGTTGTTTGGTTGAATAAAATTTCATTTTTGTTTAAAAAATAAATCGAGAAAAATAGCAAAGTGATCAATAAAACTACTGGAACCCAAATTTTCATAATTTTAAATTATCTTAAAGGGTTATTAAAACTGACTCTTCATTTTTATAAGAAGCTAAAAGAATTTCTATTTCTGACAGCAACTTACGCAATTCATTTTTTAACCTCTCTTCTTTATCCTTCTTAAGTTCACTTAACTTTTGGTCTATAGCAAGATTGTTGGAAAAATAATTTAAAAGTGCTGAAGATTCTTCATACAAATCTCTTAACCCAAAATTTTTCAAAATTCTATTTAGAGGTTCCAAGTTTTCTTTATATTCTTTAAAAGTACTGTTAAAAGCTAAAGCTGATTCGACTCTTTTGTAATACTTCTCAATTTCTAAAACATCTTTTGGTTTTCTA
>JBBITC010000046.1:0-5030 GCA_037440965.1 Candidatus Aenigmatarchaeota archaeon
TGATATCGATGTAAAAAAAATGAATATAGATTTGCTAACAGCAAGTGCTCACAAGGTATATGGACCAAAAGGAGTTGGCCTACTTTACATAAGAAAAGGTGTGAAAATTGAGCCTTTATTGCATGGTGGAGGTCATGAGTTTGGTTTAAGGTCAAGTACTTTAAATGTTGCAGGAATAGTAGGTTTTGGTGTTGCTTCAGAAATAGCAAAAAAAGAAATGAAAAAAGAAAGCAAAAGATTGACTAAACTAAGGGATAAATTCACTAAAGGGATTTTGAAAATAGAGAATTCTCATTTAAATGGACATCCTGAAAAAAGACTTCCTAATATTTCTAACTTTTGGTTTGATTTTATAGAAGGTGAAAGCCTAGTTATGGCTTTGGATATGAAGGGAATAGCAGCATCAACAGGAAGTGCATGCTCTTCTGAAAGTTTAGAGCCAAGCCATGTTTTGCTTGCAATTGGCTTAAAGCATCATCAAGCACACGGGAGCTTAAGGTTAAGCTTGGGAAGATGGACAACAAAAGAAGAAATTGATTATGTGTTGAAAGTTTTGCCTGAAGCAATTGAAAATTTGAGAAAAATTTCTCCTTATAAAGGGAAGTGGTAATTTGAAAGTTTTACCATATTCTAAGGAAATAATGAAACATTTTAAGCATCCAAAAAATTTGGGTAGGATGAAAAATCCAGATGCTATTGGTGAAGCTGGCAATCTCGTGTGTGGAGATGTGATGAAAATTTATCTCAAGATTAAAAAAAACTCAAAAGGTGAGCTTAGAATTTCTGATATAAAAGGTGAAGTTTTTGGATGTATTATTGCTCTTGCCAATACAAGTATGTTAACAACTATGGTTAAGGGAAAAACCTTAGAAGAAGCCTTGAAAATTGATAAAGAAGATTTGATAAAAAAGCTTGGAGGAAGGAAGAAAATACCTCCAATAAAGCTTCATTGCTCAATTTTAGCTTTAGACGCTTTACACGAAGCAATTTACAACTATTATAAAAGTAAAAAATTGAAAATGCCAAAAGAGCTTGAAAAAAGGCATGAAGAAATAAAGAAAACTCTTGAAAATATAGAGAAAAGACATAAGGAATTTGTTGAAATGGAAAGAAAAATTTTAAAATAAAATATTTTTAACTCAAAATATATACTATTAAAAATGAAAGAAGTAGAAAAAGAGCTTAGGAAAATTGCAAAAACTCCAAGACTTAAAAAATTAATTGATATTTTGCTTAAAGATAAGGAAATTGATACATTTCTTGAACAAGCTAATAATCTTTCAATTTTGAGGCTTGGTTACAATGATCATGGAAAAACTCATGCAGAAATTTCTGCTTTAAATGCTTTAAAAATTTTTGAAATTCTTTCAAAAAAGGGAATTAAACCAAATATAATAACTGAAAAAATTGGGAGTGAAGAAGATGCTAAAATTGCTGTAGTTTTAGGAGCTTATTTGCATGATATTGGTTGCTCGGTTTGTAGGGAAGGGCATGATTTAGTTGGAACAGTAATAGCTTATCCAATAATTCAAAGAATATTGAAAAAATTCTACAACCAAGAAAAGTTGAACAAAATTTCATGCTTTGTCCTTGAATCTATAATTTGCCATATGGGCTATCAAGATGCAACAAGCTTTGAAGCAAGGCTTGTTGAAGTAGCTGATTCTACTGACATAACAAAATGGAGGGCAAGAATTCCATTTAGTGTAGGTAAAACTGATATTCATAAATTTTCTGCTTTGGCTATAGAGGAAGTAAACTTCAAGGAAGGGGAGAAAAAACCTTTGAGAATTGAAGTAGTGATGGAAAACCCTGCTGGAATTTTTCAAACTGAAGAGACTATGCTTAAGAGAATAAGACATGCAAAATTTGAAGATATAATAGAAATCGTTGCGAAGATAAGGGGAGAAGAAGAGATAAGGTATTTATGAAGGCTTTAATTGTTATAGACATGCAAAACGACTTTAAAAAAGGTTGTTCAGCTTATTCTTGCAAAATGCTTGATGCTAAACTAATAAAAAGAGTTAAAAATTTGATAGATTTTTGCAGAAGTAAAGGCATTCCTATTATTTATACACAACATAGTATTAAGCCAGATAAAAGTAATGCTGAAATTGGAGAACCAAAAGATGTGAAAGCTTGCATAATTGGAACAAAGGGTTGGGAAATAATAGAAGAAATTAAGCCAAGAAATAGCGATATAATAATCCAAAAAGATAGATTTGACGCTTTTTTAAGAACGAATTTAGAGGATGAACTTAAAAAATTAAATGTTGATACGATCATAATATGTGGAGTTCTTACAAACAATTGTGTAAGAGCTACAGCAGAAGGTGCTTATCAAAGGGATTTTAAGGTAATTATAGTTACTGATTGTTGTGGTGCAACTAGCTATATAAAAGGAATAAGCCACAAAAAAATTCACGAAATCACTTTAAAAGAACTTAAAGAAAGGACTTACTCAGTTGAATTGGTTACTTTGAAAAAATTTAAAGCTACTCTTCTGTAACTCTTGGAGCTAGAACAAAATTTAAGCTCAACTTATCTTCTGACTTAAAACTCAACTTCATAGGATAATCCTGACCCCATTCTAGAGTTACAGAATTGGCAACCTTTGCTGCTTTCACCATTTTCTTAAGATAATCTAAAGGATATCTTGCTCTCACATTTCCATCTGTCTTAATTTCAAGCAAAGCTTCGTTTCCTTTTTCCAATTCGAGCTGTGATGAGCTTATATCACCTTCTGCTATCATGGAAAACTTTTCTCTTGAACCTTCAAACAAAACAGAATCAGAAACAACTTCAGCATCAGCAATTCCAGACTGTAAAATTTCTGGTTTTAACTCAACTTTTGAGGAAAATTCTAATTGTTCTATTGGAGGGACTTCTTCTTGGCTTAAGTCTATAAGAGGAATTAAAAACCTTCTTCTTGAGGAGTTTTCAAGGATTATTTCAAGCTTAGAATCTTGGAGTTTAAAAGTTGCTTTATCCCCAGCTCCTGCTCTTTTCAAAACTGAAAGCAAATTCCCAATGTTAAGTCCTATTGATTGCTCCTTTTCCAACTCATATTCGTCAAAAGCCTTCGAGGATATTTTGAAATCAACTACTGCTACTAAAGCCCTATCAGCAGCTGTAAGGCTTAATCCTTCTTTTGTTATTTTAAAAATCCCTTCGTCTATTAATTCAGCTATGGTAGAAATTGAGTCTGTGAGTAAGTTAACTTGGCTTAATTTTGCTCTAAACATTTTCTGCCCTATTATATTAAGTTTAGTTTGGCTTTAAATATTTAATCCTGCACCTTTATACATTTCTTCAATTTTTCTAAAAAGTTCTAAGTTAAAGCCTTCAAGGCTTTGAACTATGTCTGCTTTAAGTTGACTTTCTACTATAGAACAAAAAGCTCTTATAACTTTATTTTTCTCAAGTTCGCCTTCAAAAAATACTTCAATTCTGCCTGTTTCATCATCAAGTATAAAACTGTTTTCAAGTTGATCTAATACTTTGCCTATCAGTGCAATTCTGCTATCTCTCTTCCAGTCAATCTCAGAAATTCTTCTTGGTTTATAGTGCAAAGCAGGCATTAACAATTAATTCTACTTTAAAGTTTTTAAATATTCAAAAAATCTTAAACTGTTAAAAATTTAACTGTAGCTTCTCCAAGAATAACCACATTTAGTACATTTGTAAAAAATTGTTGGGGGCTCGTCAGCAGCTCTAGTTTGTTGCATCCACCAGTATGCCTCCATATTTTCACATTTTGGACACATTATTTTTGTTTTTGGAAGTTCTGCTAATCCTTCATCTTTTTCCATTATAACAATCCCACGAGAAGGTTCATGAGCAGATTCGGTAATAACCAATTTCTCCTTTTTAAGCGGTTTTTTCCATCCACACTTTCTACAAACCAAAAAACTTTTTTTTCTTTTCTTCTCAACCATCATAAGGTTTCCACATTTTTCGCAAAATTCCATTTAAGCCCCTCCTACGATTTTTTTTAACCCATCAATAATCTCTGAAAATACTACCTTAAAATATCCTACCTTTGGGATTATAAAGATTACTTTTCCATGGATTTGCTCTTTTGAAATGCTTTTTTCTGTGTAGCATACGTTTGCTCCACAACATTTTGTTATTTGGTCTGGGTTATGGTCACCTTTTGTTTGGTATGTTTTGTCTTCGTTTATATAAACTATTCGATGAATTATCGGCGAACTTTCACAAGGAACAGAAAAAACAATAACATCTCCAATTTTATAATCTTCTGAACCTTGGATTATCGGTAAATCTCCTATTTCAAACCCATTTGCTATAGGCCAAGAATCTATAAAGCTTCTATTGTAGCCGAACTTTTTCTCTAACCATTGATAATGATTCATTTCTGTTAGTTCGTCATGAACCATTGAACCACTTACAACTGCAACAACGGGTAAATCAGTTGACAAAGCAACGGCAAGACTCAAGTTGACAAGAAAAGCTATTATTATTCCTAAAGCTGCATAAAAAATATAGCCAAACCATCCTTCTGTCATCTTTTGAAAAGTAGATTTTTTTCTTTTTGTCATAACTTCCTCTTTTTCTCTACGCCCTACCACTACTTTCACCTTTAACAAAAGCTGTTGCTATAATATGCGCAACTCTCAAAGGCTCAGGAATAAAACTTCTTGTTGTGCTTAACTTTATAATTTCTTCTGTTTCTTCGTCATCCAAACCAATAGATTGATAATAAACTTTCTTGTTTTCTTGAATCTCACATTCCTTTATTTTTCCTGCATTTAGAATTTTCTTCCACCTTTCTTTAAAATCTTTAAAATTCTTTAAAGCATTCTTTACTTCCTCTAAGTTTGGAATCTTTCTGTTTATAACTATCACTGGCAAACCTGTTTTTTTACTTAATTTTTTTATATCTACTATGTTAAAACCCCCTAGAGTTACGCCATCAAACATTATCACTTTTAACTGTTGTTTATGTCTAGATGAGTTTATAAGCTTTACTATTTTTTCTGTTGCATCATTCCCGTCAATGGTAACTT
>JBBITC010000047.1:0-5030 GCA_037440965.1 Candidatus Aenigmatarchaeota archaeon
TTAACTTTTTATCTATTTACTGATAAAATGAAAGAAAAGAAAAAATTTTTGTTTGGCATAGCGATAATTTCATTTTTATTGGTTTTATCTTTAAGCCTAGCTCTTGGAAATGGAGCCACTTCTTTCAAGTTTTATCCTACTGACGATTCTTATGTTGAAGCTTACAATCCAAATAAAAATTATGGAGCTAGTACGCAATTAATAGTTGGAAGAGAATCAGGAACAAGAAGAGCTTATCTTAAGTTTAACATTAGTAGTTTGCCTTGTGGATTAATTTCTAATGCAACTCTAAAACTTTACAAATATTCTGGCTCTAACGATTATGTTGGAAGCTATGAAGTTTCTGACTATTATCAAAATTCTACTCAACCTTGGACAGAAAATGGGATAACATATAGCAATGCTCCAACAGATTTTAGCCTTCTAGATTTTTCATTTGTAAGTTCAACTGGCTGGAAGTCTTGGAATGTTACTTCAGCAGTACAAAATGCTTTAAGCAGCGATAAAGTTGTTAGCTTTGCTTTAAAACTTTTGAATGAAAGTGGAAGCGATGCAAAAATATACTTTTACAGTAAAGATACAAGCTGCCATAACTGGGACCCTTACCTTGAAATTTTTTGCAAGTATGAATGCTATTCTAATGAAGACTGTAAGCCAAACTATTGTTCTCAAACATATGAAGATTACTGCGAAGGAAGAAGGCTTTTGGATTACAACAACAACAAAATTTTAGATAGCATTACTGTTGAAAACTATTGCAACAATACTTGCCAACAAAATTATACTTGCACCAATTGCACTCCAGACTGCTCTCCTCCTCAACCAAGCAGCTATTGCGTCAAAGGCTTTTGTGATGCTGAGTGTGATGAGGAAAATAAATGCGAAGCAAAAATAGAAGACGATTTTTGCTATTTTGAGGATGAATGTAATTTAGAAGATTGTACTTGTAATTATTCAAAAAAAGAATTTTGTCCTGAACCAGGAACTGTTTTAAATGAAACATGCTATTGGGGTGAAAGAGTTTGTTCAGATTTTGGCTGTAGCTTGAACAAAACTCCAATGCAAGGAAATAACTATTGCGACCCTTTAAGCGGGCCAAAAGATACCGAACCTCCAATTCCACCTATATTATATGCTTCAGTCTCAGGTAACAGTATAACTTTAACTTGGGAAAATTCAAGCGATAATGTTGCAATAAGCCATTTCATAATTTACAGAGCTTTAGACTCTGAATTTATAGATATTTCAGGGAACTTAAGTGCAAATCAATCAAGCTTTATCGATTCTGGCTTAGAATACAGCAAAACCTATTATTATATGATTAGTGTTTTTGATACTTCTGGAAATTCAGCAAACTCTTCTGTTGTGAATGCAACAACTGAACCAAAGCCTATAGAGCAAAAGCCAATAGAGTTTATTCACTATATCGAGGTTTGCCTACCAAACTGGCAATGTAGTGAATGGAGCGAATGCAAGCCAGAAGGAATTCAGGTTAGAACATGTATAGATTTGAATAAATGCAATAAGAATGAAACAAAGCCAAAAGAAGTTCAACCTTGTGTTTATCTTCAAAATGTTACTTGCGAGGAAGATTGGTTCTGCACAGACTGGAGTGCTTGTTTGAACAGAACAAGAACAAGAGTATGTATAGATTTGAACAACTGCAACACTACTTTCAACAAGCCAATAGAAAGAGAGGAATGCGAGGAAGTTGAAAAAGAAAAGCCTCCTGTTGAGATTACTGGTATGTTAGCTTTGCTAACAGACCCTGCTTTTAGCATATTTTTATTTTTGATAATTTTAGCAATAATCTTAATAGTTTTGACAATTAAATTACGAAAAAAGAATGAATGAAACTTTTCAAATTATTGAAAAAAGAGAAAGAAAAACATTGAAGATACATTTTAATTTTCTCACCGAAAAAATTTAATTTTTTCTGTCTTTCAAAATATTTTTTCTTAAATCAAATTTAATTTTAATCTCTTTTTTTAACAAAATAATGAATGAGATGCTGGGATGAAAATTTTTATGTTGATGAAACAATTCGTGAAGTAAAAATCCCTAAGGATAAACACAATAGAAAAATTACACTAATAGGTGCAGGGATAGGCATCAAAAATGACGACGTTGAATTAATAGATTGGTGTGGAATTGCCTTCTATTACGTGAAAAATAATGGAAAGAAAAATGGAAATGGCTATTGGTCTATTCTCGGAAAAAAATGTCTTGAAATGATCGTCGAACAAACAAAAAAATACAAACCTGAGAAAATTTACATTTGTAACCAAATAGCTTTTTACACACTCAAGTCAATTTGTTATTTAAACCTTAATTCAAGTTATGTAAAAAATCTGATTAAAAAAATGAAACCAGTAACTCAAACTGATTACAGGGGAAATGGAATATACAAGACAAAACAAAAAGTTGGAAGACTGGTAAAAAAGAATCTTGGAGTAGAAATTTCTACTGAGGATTTTGAAAAAATTCTAAAAGGAAAGCTTTTTGACTTGAAAACAGGAGAATTGTTTAACTTAAGATTTTGAAGTTTTTTTATTCCAACTCTCTTTTGTCTTACACTTTGGATTAAGGCACATTCTAAAAGGTCTTTTTCCCTTTCTCCAAACTTGAATCATCGGCAAGCCACAAACTTCGCAGCTTTTATTTAAAGAAGTTATTTGCCCAACCAAAGGTAAAGGAAAGCCTGTTTTGCACTTAGGATAGTTTGAGCAGCCAACAAAACGCTTGCCAGTTCTTCTCGAAAAAATTATTCTTAGTTCGCCACCACAATTTGGGCAAACTCCAATTCTTCTTTCTTCTTTTCTAGAAATAATCAAACCTTCTAACAACTTTTTACCTATTTTATCTTCCTTACTTTTGAATTCTTCTAGAATTTTTTTCAAAACTTCCTTTGCTTCTTCAACAACTTCCTCTCTTTTCTTTTTACCATTAAAAACTTGTTCCATCTCTTTTTCGAAATGTCTTGTCAGTTCTTCGCTTACTATGTTTGGGACAAAATCTCTCAAAGTTTTTCCTACTACTTCACCAAGTTTTGTTACTTGAATACTCTTCCCAACAATATATTTTCTATCATAAAGAGTTTGTAAAATTTCTGCCCTAGTTGCCTTAGTTCCCAGATTTCTTTTCTCTAGCTCTTTTATTATACTTCCTTGAGAATAGCGAGGAGGAGGTTGAGTTTCTTTTGATAGCAAGTTAATCTTAATTACTTTTATCTTTTGCCCAACTTTTAACTCGGGAAGAATTTGTTCTTCAAAAGCTAAGTAAGGAGAGTAGATTTCTGTCCATCCTGGTTTTATTGTTCTTCTGCCAACAGCAATGAACTTATTTCCACCTATAGCTAAAGTAGCATTAACACTTTCCCTTAAGGCTTCCTCAGCAAAAGTTGCTAATGTTCTTCTTACAATCAAATCATAAAGTTTTTTTTGCTGTGAAGTCAATTTACTTAAATCAGGAACCTCATGAGTAGCATAAACAGCAGGATGAGCAGGGTCTTCTTTTGGTCCTTCGTTTGGAATCAATTTTTCTTTTTTAAGAAGCCCATTTGCAAATTTTTCATAAGGTTTCAAGCTTGCTAAAGCCTTTAAAATTTTTTCATAGTTTATTGTAGGAGGTAATTTTTGTGAAGCACTTCTTGGATAACTTATAAATCCTTGCTGATAGAGAGACTCAGCGATTTGCAAAGTTTGTGTTGGAGAAAATTTAAAAGCAGCGTAAGCTTCAGCCTGCAAATCAGTTGTGTTAAAAGGAAATGGAGGCTTTTGTCTATACTCTTTTTTCTTTATTTTTTCTACTACGGCGTCCTTTCCTTTGCATTCATTCAAAACTTTATCTACTTCTTCCTTTTTCCAGAACTTTTCTTTTTCATACATCGCAGTTATTTCTTGACCATCAACTTTTGCATGAAGTTCAAGCTGCCAGAAAGGCTTTGGTTTGAACTTTCTTATTTCAAGCTCTCTTTCTAAAAGTAAGTTAAGGGTAGGACTTTGAACTCTTCCTGCAGATAAAATAGCAAAACCTTTTTCTGAATGGTTTTTTAAAGCAAGGGTTAAAGCTCGAGTTAGGTTTATTCCCCATAACCAATCAAGCTCATGTCTTGTTAGACCACTTTCAAGCATAGAGAAAAGAATGTGTTTTGACATTTTTCTATAAGATTCTATAAGCTCATCTTTTGTCAAAGTTGAAAATTGCATTCTCTTTGCATCTTTTACCCCACAAATAAACCTCAAAATGTTATAGAGTAGAACTTCACCTTCAGTATCAACATCAGCAGCATCGATAAATTCATCCGCACCCTTAACCAATTCCTTTATATTTTCAAAGTATTTCCTTGTCCACTCCGTTCCTTTTTTTGTATAGGTTGGAACCCAATCATAAGAAAAAATTGGATAGCTCCATCCTTTATTAGTTTTCAAAGGAGAGAGAACGAATAAATGGCCAACTGCAGGCACGCAAACATGCTTTTTCCCGTTCACAGTAAACTCATAGTATTCAGCTTCATTTTTCTTCAAGACTTTAGGTTTCTTGTCAGCTATAGCTTCAGCTATTCTTCTGGCTGCGTCAGGCTTTTCAGCAATTATAAGGGTATATCCCATGAGTTTCACTTGATTTTTGTTATCCACTTATCAACTAAATCTCTAATTTTTTCCCATTCTTCATAGCTTTTTATGTTTAACCTATTAACCTGTGTTATAGGATTTTTTTCATCAGCTAGCTCAAACTTGATTTCTCCTTTCTCGTTTCTGAAAACTTTTCCTTTAACCTTTCCTTTTGCTATTCTCAGCTTTCTTATCCCTAAGTTATCTACAACTATCCCCACACAAACTGCCCAGATTGTGGAAAAATTATCCACCTAGGGGGAATATTTCATACTTTTCCCAATTGCTTTCAAATTTTTTTTGCATTTTTTCGCCTTAATTATTATAATAATTATAATTATTATAGAAAAAGAAGCTTTTAAATTTTACTCTATCACAAGTGGACTAGACTTTTTCTTACTTTCAAACTTTTCTTCA
>JBBITC010000048.1:0-4903 GCA_037440965.1 Candidatus Aenigmatarchaeota archaeon
AAGTGTTATTCTCTTCCCTATTAAAGACTCTGGCTCTGCTGCCATAGTTCTTCCCAATTCCCTATTTTTAAAGTAATCAGGACCTATTATTGTAAACCAATGCTTTACTTTTGTTTTTTTCACCATACTATCACTTTTGCACTAGAAGCTTTGCTTCTTCTGGCGAATACTTCCAACCTTTTGGTAAAATTCCTTTTCTTATGTAATATTTTGAAAGCTTTCTTATCTTTGACTCCAAAAGTTGCAAGCCTCTTAAAGAATGTTTATCTGCTTTGTTTTTTTCCAGATGCTCCCTAAGCTTTACTGCCTTTCTAAAAAGACTTAGTAAATCCTCTGGAAACTGGGGATAAAGCCTATTTTCTCTCATTATTTCTGTTATCGATTTTCCTGTTATTGTTTTGACATCAGGAATTCCATATCGGTCTCTTAAAATCATCCCTATTTTTGCAGAAGTGTTTCCTTCTTTGGCAAGTTTTACAACTAAATCCTCGACGTCTTTTTTCTTATATTTTACCCACTTTGGGACAAACCTCACTGGTAAATGCTTTGAACCCATAGAATCACTTGAAAACCCAAATAAAAATCAAAACTACAGTAAATAAAAAGCTTAAAGATGCGCCAAGCATCGAGAGAATTGCAGGAATGCCTTGTGGTGAAATAATGGTTAGGCCTAAGCCTAAGCCAAATAGCAAGGCTCCAAAAAAGATAAATAAAATAGAAACATTCTCAGCAGTTTCAATTTTATTCTTTCCCTTTATTTTTTCTTTCCATATATCTTGCACGCTTTTCAATTTCCTCAACCTTCTTTAAAACTTCTTCTGCATTCTTATATTCTTTTTTATAGCCTTTAACTATATTATCCCAGCAAAGTTTTAATATTTTAAAGTGTGTTGATTTCAAAGCTTCATAGAGTAAGTTTAAATCAACTCCAAAATCCTCAATTCTTCTTGAAAAATCTCCTAAGCTAAAGTCTAAAAAATAGATTTTCCCATCTTTTAAAATCATGTTGCTTGTTGTTAGGTCGCCATGAACAATCCCAGAAGAGTGAAGCCTTCCTATAAGTCTTCCTATTTCAAAACAAATTTTTTCTATTTCCTCCTTTTTTGCAGAATTTAAAAATTCTTTTATTCTTATTCCATCTATAAATTCCATTATTATTTTGTGATTTTTTTCGTCGACAAAAAAGACTTGAGGTGTTTCAACACCAACACTTCTTGCTTCCCTTAAAAGATTAACCTCTTTTCTTGTTCTTAACTTTCTCAACTTTTCATCTATTTCCTTAATTCTATACTTTTTTTCTATTCTTTCCTTTACCAAAACTTTTTTTCCTTCAAAATTATCAAGATAAATAATCGCCTCTGCCCCTCTGTAAATAATTTGCATAAATCCTAACCTAAGGGTCTTTAATTCCTTCGTCTGTTATCCTGAAAACACACTCGCCTTCTGGCAAATCTGGAGCATCAACAACACGAGCAATTCTTGTTCCTTCTTTTCCTCTTCTTAAGTAAAGGCGTATAAACGACATGTGCGATAGCACGTGTCCGCCGACTGCACGAGTTGGGTCGCCAAACAAAACTGAAGGGTCTGCCATAACTTGATTTGTAACATATACTGCTAAATTATAAGCATCTGCCAATTTTTGCAACTGATGCAAATGCCTATTTAACTTTTGCTGCCTTTCTGCAAGCTCACCTCTTCCAATAAAGTCTGCTCTGAAATGGCTTGTGAGAGAATCAACAACAATCAAACCAATTTTTTCCATATCTACTGTTTCAGGCAATTTTTCTACAAGAAGAATTTGATGCTCAGTATTAAAAGCTCTTGAAACATGTATGTTCTTTAAAATCTCATTTGGGTCTAATTTTTTAGCTTTTGCCATTGAAACTATTCGATTTGGAGAAAAAGTATTTTCAGAATCAATAAAAACACAACCTTTAGCCAAACCACCTTTATCTTCTGGCAATTGAACGTTAACAGAAAGTTGAAAAGCTAGTTGAGTTTTTGACGAACCATAAGCACCATAGGCTTCTGTTATTGCTTGGGTTGGAACCCCACCACCTATAAGCTGGTCTAGATTTTTTGAGCCTGTTGTAATTCTTTTCATGGTTAATTTTCTTTCCAAAACTTTATCCGCAGTTTCAAAACCTAAGTCTAGCATTTGCCTAACTGCATTTATTATTTTTGCAGCTTGGCCTTCACCAATTTCAGCTATTGCTGCAAGCTCAGAAGGAGAGGTAACTGCAATAACCATAGGGTCAACATAGCCAACTTCTCTTAACTTTTGAGCTATCTTTTCACCTACTCCAGGAATTTCCTCCAAGCTTATTTCTTTCTTTTTCATGATAACACGCTTTCCCATAATTCTTTTGTTGGTATATAAATATATTCTTCTATCTCACTCAACTTAGTGGTAAATTTAATTCTTCAAGTAATTTTTTACTTTCCTCTTCCGGATTTAAATCTTTAAACTCGTTAACTATAAGCTCAAGTCTATCAAAAATCTTATTCTTTTTAACCCTTCCTGTAACTATAATTTCTCTTCCCAAAAGCTTTTCCTCCACAACTTCAAAGCTATTCTCCAAATTTTTAAGTTCTTCTGCTTTCATTTCCAAAAGCTTTTCTGCCTGCTCTCGAAAGAAAACTGCTCTGATATTTGAAGTTCCATCGTCAAGAATGCAAGAAACAACTAAAGCTGGGCTTGCTTCTACTTCTCCATGCTCTTTACACTTATTTTCCTCTAAGGTATTGCCACAAACTGGGCAAACATCAAAAAATAGCTTGTTTTTGAAAACATGAACTATTGTTGCCCTTATCTCAAAAATTCCTGGCTTTATGTCTTTTATTAAAACTCTTGGAGAACTTTTAAAACTTGATAAAATTTCTTCAATGCTTGGCAAATCTTCTGCCTCTATTTCCTTTATACTTCCATACTTTCCTAAAGAAATTTCAACATCACCAAAAATGTTTTCTCTTGCTATTCCATTCATAACTTGAACCGCACTTCCAACTTTAAGCAAACCTTCTTCAACAATTTTCACTTGATCGTTCCATAAAGGAAGCCTAACAAATCCTGAAGAATCACCAATAAAAATACTCACAACTTTTCCATCCTTTCCATCAGATGTTTTAAAATTTGTTATATCAGAAATTTTAAAAACTCTTCCTATTATATTGACATTTTTCATCCCACTTACTATATTTTTAATTTCTAACCTTTTTCTTGCCATAGGCTCTAAATCAATTCCCAATTCTCTCGCAACTAAATAAGCAGCACCTTCTAAACTAATTAAACCAGAAAGTTCTTCCTGTTTTGAAGAAATCATTTTTTCTATTTCTTGTTGAGAAATTCCACTTCTTTTAACTATTTCTTCTAAAATTTTCTCGTAAGGCAGCATAAAAATCAAATAATAATTCAAAAGTTAAAGATAAATCTTTCGCTAGCTTAAGAACTTTTTCTTTGCAGCTATTACATCCTCGGCTAAAATTGTTTTTCTTCCAGAATGCTTTGCCAATAAAGCTGCTTCTTTTGCTACCTCATAAACTTTTTCTTCCATTATTCTTGCAAATTCTTCCATTGCCCCTTTTGAAACTCTTTTTGCTCCTGCCTTTTTCAAAATTCTTTCAAATGGTGATGCTGAAAATACCATAATTTCAATTTAAAATTTTACTTTAAATATTTTTAATTCTGCATTTCCATAAACATATTCAAAATTCTTTAGGCCTTGGCCATTCCAGAAAAACATTTTTGTAAATAAGGAATCTTTAACTGCTGGGGGCATAAACAAAACATAGCTATAGCTTGGATCAACCCAGAGTAAGCCATTAATAAGTTGAACGTTAGTTTGGTTTGAATAGCTCGCATACTTTGCTCCAGTATAAGTTGCATAATAAATGTCTTCAACTAAGTATCTGTTATTCCAGATTGGATATAAAGTACAATTTTCTTCTCTTAAGCATTGGTCAAAAGTTTTTCCTTGAGTTGGAACTAGAGAAATAGCTCCACCAAAATAAGTTGGGTTTCCAGAGCTATCTAGTCCAGAATAGCTTCCTTGCCAGAAACACCAAACAAAAGTGTTTGCAGGCTCAACATAGCAAGCTCCTGGTGAATTTGAAGTTGCTCTAAATCCTCCAAAGAAATTCATCCAAACATACTTTCCAATCAAATCTGCAGAAGCTATCACATACATATCGCTAACTGGATTGCAAGCATCTTTTGGAACTGTATCGCCAAAAGCTTTTTTCACTTTTTCACAATCTTCAAAGCTTAATTCTTTGTATTTTTTTAGAATTGAAATTGCTTCATCCTCGCTAGAAGTTGAAAAGATTCTTCCCATATCTTGAATTCTTATGTTGTGATTGTAAGGAATGCATAAATCTGGACCGCAATGAGCGCCATCTGCATGAACTTTTAATGGTTTGCCTTTATCGTAAGAATAGCCAGCTATTATATGCCCAGGATCCCACCAAGTTACTATCAGAGAATCTTTATCTGCATTTTTAACAAGCCAATCCATGGCATTAATCCAGTTTTGACTTATTTCCATCCCTCCTGAAGCATAACCAATTTGAATTGCATTAGAAACAAAAATTAAGCTTCCTATTGCTATAGTTCCAAAGATTGTTGCAGAAATAAAATCTCTTTTCAAGTATTTTATCAAATTTCCAACTAAATAGCCTGCAGCTACTGCTGCAGCTGCAGAAAAAGAAAGAGCAAATCTTATTCCGCTTAAAATCATAATTAATGTTGCAAAGTACCAAAGTAATAGAAAAACTTCAGTAAAATCAAGCTTAATTTTTTTGTAAATTTTAAACAGAATGAAAGGAATAAAAAGAAAAGAAAGGATAAAAGGTGCAAAACCTATTCTTCCTACAATTGATAAAAAACCTTCTTGAGAATAAATGT
>JBBITC010000049.1:0-4891 GCA_037440965.1 Candidatus Aenigmatarchaeota archaeon
GTTAACTTAGAAATTATTGGAGGCACAGCCGGCTTAGGAGCACCAACTTTTCATTACGTTAAGAATGTTACTTTTCATATTTTATCAAAACTTGGAATAAGAATTCCAGAAATTGAAATTATAAAAGAAGGATTTTATCCGAAAGGTGGGGGAAAAATAAAGATAAAAATTTTTCCGGTTAAAAAACTGAATTCAATTAGGCTTGAAGAGAGAGGTAAAATTAAAGCAATAAATGGAATTTCAATTGTTGGCTCTTTACCAAGGCATGTTTTAGAAAGGCAAACGAATGCTGCGATAAAAACTTTGAAAGATTATGGTTTTGATGAAATTCACATATCTTCTCAGTTGGTTAACACTTTTTCCCCTGGTACTTCAATCACACTTTGGGCAGAATGTGAGAATTCTATTTTAGGAGCTGATAACATAGGAAAAAGAGGAGTTAGAGCTGAAAAAATAGGAGAAGAATGTGCAAAAGAATTGATCAAATCAATAGAATCAAAAGCTGCTTTGGATAAGTTTATGGCAGATCAAACCCTATTATTTTTAGCTTTGGCTGAAGGAGAATCTTGTGTGAGCGTAGAAAAAATTACTGAGCATTGCATAACAAATATTAAAGTAATAGAGCAAATGCTAAATGTAAAGTTTAAAGTTGAAGAAGGCATTCCTGCAAAAATAAGTGTTAAAGGTATTGGCTGGGTGAAAAAATGAGAATATTAGTTTTAGGTTGTGGGGCAATTGGTTCATCGATAATAAGGCTACTCTTAAAAGAGAAATTTGTAGATGAAATTTTATGTATAAGTAAAGAAAAGAAAACAGCAAAAAATTTTCTTTTAGAAGATTTCAAAAACATAGATTTTAAGGTTGCAGACGCTCTTAACTTCAATTCGATAAAGAAATTTATGGAAAAATGCGATTTTGTTATTAACGCATTGCCAAGCTATTTAGAAGTTAAAGGTAAGGATGTTTTGATTAACTTAAAAATTCTAGAGTTTTGTCTGAAAACAGGAAAAAATTATTTGGATTTTGCTTGCTACGGAGATTATAAAAGAAAAATTGCAGAGCAGCTCATCTTCAATAAAGAATTTGAAAAAGAGAAACTTTTTGCTCTAATAAATGCCGGTATTGCTCCGGGTTTATCAAACTTGATAGTAAAAGAAAGTAGCGAAGAATTTGATTATCTTGATAGTGTAAAAATAAGAACTCTTGAGGAGCAAAGAGGTTTAGAATTTGTTTTACCTTGGTCAAGAGAAGGACTTTTTGATGTTGCGTCAAAAGTTTTGGTTTACAGAAATTATAAGTTTTTCTTAAAAGAGCCTTTTACTGAAAGGGAAACTTACGATTATCTTTCTTTTGGAAAGATACCTTGCTACCTTTTGGCCCATGATGAAATCTACACAATTCCTCATTTCATAAAAGTAAGGAATGTTGATGTTAAAGGAGGGGGAAGTGATATAGAAATTCTTTTAGCTTTGTACAAGCTTAGAATTTTTGAGGATGAAAAAATAAGAGTTGGAAAAGTAAGAATTTCACCAAAAAGATTTGCTTATTCTATAGTTAGAGGAACTCCAACAACAAAAGAATTTATCAAAATAATAAATCAAGGAATAGTAGAAGATGCTTTCTTTGGCTTGTTCGTCGATTGTAAAGGATTTTTAAGAAATAATAAAATATTGATGAAAACTTATCTCACATTTTCTCAAAAGGTTATAAACAAAAAGCTTTATGGGACAAATTACATTTCATACCCTACTGCCCTATCTTCTGTTTTGTTCTTGAAATCTGTTTACAAGAAAAGGCTTTATGGTGTTTTGCCACCTGAAGCACTTCCGAAACCAGCAAGAAAAAAGTTTTTAAGCGAGCTAGAAAAGAAAGGGATAATTTTGAATGTTGAGTATAAGAAACTCTAGCCTGCTCCAGACCCTCCACCACCGCCACCCCCTCCTCCACCACCTGAAAAACCCCCACCAACTGATGAAGAAGAACTTAAAGCATTTATAGTACTAGATAAACTACTGATAAAACCTGAGATACTCTCTGGAGCAATAGTTCCAGCTTTAGTTATGCCTCTCGCACTATACCATCCCACACCTCTTATAGGTTGATTTAACTTTATGCTTAATTCTTTTAAATTCTCTAAAAGAACTTTTGCGACTCCTAAAACTATTGCATAAACTAAGTATTCATCCCAAACATACAAAAGAGTTGCTGGTGCTTCTTTCATTTCAGAAAAATCTAAAATAAATTTTCTAAAAGCTTTCCATCTTTTAACTTCAAACATAGATTCGGGCGTTCTTCTTGATATGGTTCTTGTTGCAAAAATTGAAATTATAAAACTTATAGAAGGAAGTAAGCATAGAATTGAAAAAAATTTAGTTGCTATAAATGTTATAAAAAGTCCAATCGTTGATATTAACCCATACGTATTCATTATTTTACTACTTTTTTTCTCAGTTATAGGAAATATATTTTTTTCAAACCAATCTCTAGCTTTTTTATCAATTTCTTGTATTTTCCTTTTAACGTTATATCTATTCTTTTTGCAGTAGTTTGTAATTTCTGAGCTACTAACTTTATTAGGTTCTGACCCACAACTAAAAACAAAAGATAAAATTTCATGTTCAAAATCAGTTAGTTCTAATTCTTGTGAATTTTCTAATTCTTTCTTTCCTTTTTCTGTAAGCACAAAAACTTGCTCTTTACTTTCGAGTAAACCAAAAAACTTCTTTTTCTCGGTTTCTATTATTTCTATATAGCCTCTTCTTGCTAAATCAAAAATAGTTGCTATTAATCCCCTAGCTTCTAATGTTATATCTCCTGCTTCTTCCTCCCCTTCTAATAAGTTTGCCAAAGCCATAGGAGGTATTTTTCTTGGTGGTTCATGTTCATATTCTAACTCATACTCAATTTTTGGTTCTCTTCCATAAAATAAAGAATTCCCAAAGCAAACAAAGGAATTAAGGATAAAAGAATATAAAACCAAATGCTAGAAAAAAATCCTAAAATTGAAGATGTATAAAAAATATTTTTCTCTTCATTTAAAATGGCTTCATATCTTTTTTCTGGTATTTTTTCTATATTAAAAATTTCAGGCTGAGTTAAAATTCTAAATTCTACAAAAGTATCTTTTGGAATATTTTGCAAACTTACAAATGCTTTTTTATAATCACTAGAAAACCTTAAATCTCCTGGACTTGCTGAACTATGAACAAACACTTTAAAAAGATTTGGAGAAGAATAAGGCAGATTTATTTCAGAATTTAACTTATCAATTCTTTCATGTGAATCTTCTATAACCTTCCAGTAGAATTCAGCAACATCTTCATATTTTTTTATTGCCCCTTTTATATAATAAACTATTAAAAATCTTTTTACTTCATAGTTTGCTGAATAATACCATGTAGCTTTTATGTGAGAAGAATCTTCCTCTATAGAATACTGCAAATTTTGATTAGTGTCTAAATCTTTTATTTCTATGAAATCGATATCTTCAGCTCCTTTTTTAAGTAAATCCAAGTATGCATAAGAAAAACTACCTACAAAATTGTATGCCCTTTCTTGGCTAACTATAACTGAACCATTTTCAAGTAAATCTACTTTTAGATTAATGTAATCGTAGGAATAAGATTTTGAGAATGAAATTTTTGGCAGAAAAAGTAGTATAAACAGAAAAAGAAAGACATTTTTTTTAGATAATCCCATAAATATAATTTCTTCTTAATACTAATCTTTTTTAGAAAATTTGCAAATTAGTTCATGCTGAGCTAAGCCTAAGTAAATAGGCTTTCCACAATACTTGCAAATACCTTCTGGCTCTGGTAGTTTCTCTTCTGTCATTTTCATTACCTAAGAAATTGCTCTTCAAATTCTTTTAAGTACTTAGCAGACTTTTTAACATCAGAAAAAAGTTTCTCAACATAAGCTATATGGCTCTTTTCTATTTTTTCTGATTTCTTTTCTTTTGCAACTTCATAAGCAGGAGCTAATAACTGAATAACATACCTTAAACTTGTTTTGCTTCCTATTTCTGTTAAGTATTCCAAAGCATCTTCACTTATCTTAATCTTTTCTGAGTTTGCTCTTATCTCAATAATTTTCTTTATTTCCTCTTTTTCATAAGGTTTAGTATTAATTATCAAAAGCCTGTCAAGCAAATCCAAAGGCATCCCATGAGCAGCTTTTACATCAGTCCCCCTTATAGTCGAAAAACCCCTGTTAGTTGCAAATATTATTATCGGTGCTAACTCTTGTTCCATTGCTCTGTTCAAAAAAGCAAAAGTTTCTATGTCAAGCATAGAACATTCATCAATAAAAACAACTCCAGGAAGCAATTCACATCTTCCTTCTTCAACTAAACTTTTTATATATTCATCAACCTCCTTCCTAACTTCTGGCTCTATTTCTTTTGACTCTCTTCCTCCGAAGAATAAGCTGAAGATATCAGCACCACTTTGTCTCGCGTTTATCATGTCTAAAGCATGCAATGTTACAGGATAAACAAACTCTTTTTCTTTCAAAACTTTTCCTTTTGGAACAGGAACAGGCTTGACTGTCGTTAAATCAAGCTTCTTTTCTTTTACTGCTTCTTCGCTTGGCCCAAGTTTAACAAGCCTTCCTCCGTCAATATCTATTTGTATTATGTCGCCAGTCTCAACTCCTTGTTGAATGAGCTGAATAGCAAAGCTTTGGTCCATTGTAAGTTTTTTACTTTCATCCTTTGTTGCTATTTTTATCGTTGCCCCTACTGGTATCTGCTGATAAGGGTTGTATGGATGTTGAGCTTTTTCTATCGAAATTTCCTTCAGCTCACCTTCATATATTTTTCTCATTTCATGTATTCTTGCCCCTATAGCTTTTCTTAAAGTTTGAGTTAGAAATTCTGTCTTCTTCATTT
>JBBITC010000050.1:0-3593 GCA_037440965.1 Candidatus Aenigmatarchaeota archaeon
TTGAAATTACTAAAGCATCTGATGAAGAAATAAGATATAATGCATTCGGTCATTTATATGAGGATTTTTTCAACTTTTACTTGAGAGAATTTCCAGGAGCTTATCTACCACAAAGAGTGAGATTATCTCAAGGAATAAGAAATTTCTTAGAGTCTTCTCGTCCAAAACCAAAAAAGATTCTTTTTGAAACTGTAAAAGAAAAACTTGAAGAACAAAAAACATTTGTATTCTATGATGCAAAAACACCTCTTGAAAAAAGTATAAGAATTCTGCAGAAAAAAGATGTGAAGAGAGGAATGCCTTATATCGATTTATATTCAAGCAAAGAGATCAAAATTCTCTTTGACGTAGAATTTTATAAGTACTTGAATGAACTAATATTCACACCAAGAATAATCAATCTAGCAGGAGAAGGACATTCTCTTCAAAATTTTTCAGGAGATATACTAAAAAGAAAAGTTTTGAGGGTGTTAGGTTTTGAGGAGGTAAGGAAACCTCTTCCAGAGCAAACGAGAGTTGAACACCTAATCGCATATGACGCCTATCCTAATCGTAAAATTTTAGATTCAAGGGGTTATCCTTTATGGGTTTTGTATGAAGTTCCTGTAGTAAGAATTTCTTTCATTTCAGAGCCTTCTGTTGAAACAAAACAATAAACTAGAACTTATAACCTATTTTTCTCAAAAATTCTTTTCTTTCTTTTATATCTTCTTCTTTCTCTATACCTTTTGGTTTCAGTCCATCTATCACTCCAACTATACCTCTTCCTTGCTCTGTTTCTGCAATTATAACTTCAACAGGATTTGCTGTTGCACAAAAAATTGAGCAAACTTCAGGAACTTCTTTTATTCTGTTCAGAACATTTATCGGATAGGCATTTTTTATAAAAATTATGAAGGTATGACCTGCAGCTAGCTCAAAAGCTTTTTTTACCGCAAGCTCTTCTAACTCTGAATCATTTCCTGAACGTCTTACTAAACATTTGCCAGAAGATTCACAAAATGCCAAGCCAAATTTTATATTTGGCAAAGAATTAACTAATGCCTCGTGCAAATCTTCAACTGTTTTGATAAAATGTGATTGACCAAGAATTAAGTTGCAATTTTCTGGAGGTTGAATTTTTATTGTTTTGAATTCCATATTATTGATTTTTAAATTAAGATTTAAATTTTTCTGTTAGCTTAACAAAACTAAAGCCTTTCTTTTAAAGCTGAAAATATGAAAGGTAAAATTAAAGTAGCATCGCTTTCTAAAGTTAGATGATAAGCTTTTTCTTTAATCTTTCCCCATGAAATTGCTTCTTTTGTTCTAGCTCCTGTTAAGCTTCCGTCCCATTCAACTGCTGTTGTAATATAAATCGCATAATCCAAACCATTTTTAAACTGAGCATGCCAGATTGTATGATGTTTAGAAATTCCACCACCGATTACTAAAGCTCCAAGTTTTTTTGCTTTCCAAACTAAATCACTTATAATTTTTTCATCTTTTAAAACATTCAACTTAAAATCTTTATTTTGAGAAAAAAGCCAAACTTGATAACCAACCGCACCATCTGTTATTCCAGGAACAAAAACTGGAATTTTATTTTTATAGCACCAGTATAAAATTGAATCTTCCTTAAGCTTTTTCCCAATTTCCCATGCAAGTTCATAGCTTGCAATTTCTTTTTTTCCTTCTAAGAAGATTTCATTTAAAATTTCACTCATTTTCTTTTCAATTATTAAACCATAGGATTCTTCTGGAACAAAAATATTCCCAATTCTATGAATTCCTTTTTTGTGCAATTCAACATCATTAGCATCAAAACTTCCATGGTAATAATCCTTAAAACTTCTTGCTAAGTCATGGTCTAAAGTTCCACAAGTAGTTATCAAAAAATCAAACCATTTTTCCTTTACAAAATCTTTTATTATCCCTCTTGTTCCAGTAGCTATTATACAAGCAGGAAAAGAAAGTATCTTTAAACATTCTTTATTTCTTATCATTTCTTCAAGAATATCAACAGCCTCGCTCAACTTTTTTGCTGTAAAACCTCCGCTTGCTTTCATCTGTTTTATTATCTCGTTTAAGCTTTGCCATTTTTTTATTTCCAAATCTTTAACTTTTTCCATATACCTTAAAAGATAGAAGAAAAATAAAAAGATTTTCATTCGAATTTCTTTAAAAAAGAGTAAACTCCTGTTTTAAACTTTAAGACTTTTGCTTTCTTTTTTTGAGATCCCCCTTTTGTTAAAAGCTCAAGTATTCTTTGTGCATGAAATAAAAGCTACTTTTTAACTTCTTTTTCTTCAACTGGAATAAAAAAATTGTTTTTTTGATATTTTTTACTAAACTCTTTTTTTTCACACAAATGTGAGTTCTAAAACTATAAATATATCTCATATAAAGTATGGGTAATATATTTAGTAAAAAAATTCTCTATGAATTATATTGGATTAAAAAGAAATCTTGTAGAGAGATTGCTAAATTATTTAATGTTAGCGCAACTACAGTACTATACCATTTGAAAAAGAACAAAATCCCTAGAAGAAAAAGTGGCTGTCCTTCCAAAGAACTATCGATAAAAAAGATTTATCATTTATATTGGAATAAGAAAAAATCTACAAGAGAAGTAGCTAAACTTCTTAACATAAGTCAAGATACACTTATCAAATTTATGAAGAAAGTTAGTATACCACGCAGAAAATGTGGTAGATATCCGAAAATAAGGATAAATCGAAAAAAATTATTCGATCTTTATTGGAACCGGAAGCAATCTACTATTGAAATTGGAAAATTGCTTGACATTAATAGAACAACAGTACTCTATTATTTCAGGAAAAATGGGATACCACTCAGAAACCGTTTAGAAGCTATTTCTGAAAGTGCTCGTAGGAGAGCAATATATCCTAAGTTTCCTTTTTCTAATAATTCAATTGAAAAAGAATACTTATTAGGATTTTCTGAAGATCTTAGTTTTGAAAAAAGATCAAAATGGCAAATACTTGCAGCCTTGACTACACCAAACCCAAGTATGGTAAATCTTTTCATTAATTGTTTTAAGAAATATGGACATATACTCAAATACCCTGTGAGAATTGGTAATGAGTATTATTGGCGTGTCTGTGCATATTTAGATAGGTCTTTTAATTTTCTTTTTAAACATAACAGAAGGTACAACTTTGAAAACATGAACGAAGAAGAGTTTTATTCTAGAATGGCAGGTGTAATAGATGCTGAAGGCTCCATAATTATTACAAAAAATAAGAAATATGTAGCAAGAGCAATTGTAATTGGTTCTGAAACTGAGGTTTTAATAGATGAGTTACTTAAAAAATTGATTCAACTTGGATTTCATCCCCACAAATATCATGGAAAAAGAAAAGGCGAAATAAGTTATTTTGAAGATAAAGCACTTTGCTACAATCAAAATTTATGGTTTTTAACTCTAAATAGAAAAAATGAAATTCTTAAAATTCTTAAGAAATTACAATTAAAAAATGAAGATAAAATTAAAAGAAGGGATTTAGTTTTCGAAACTATTAACGCTAAATATTGGCTTGAAATTGAGGAAAAAATAAGAACTATTCACTCAGAACTAAAGAACAAGATTA
>JBBITC010000050.1:3603-4854 GCA_037440965.1 Candidatus Aenigmatarchaeota archaeon
TGGAAAAATAAAGCAAAATTAGAATATTTAGTAACTCATTGAACAATTTTTTGTTCCAAAATTTTCTTCATCCTACGTGCATCTGAAAGCATGTTTGTATTGTTATTGAAAAATACATAAACTTTTTCTGGTTTTGCTTTTAGTATCTTTTCGACAACTTCTTTTAGTTCCTCATCTGTATAATGGTGAGAATACCATGCATATCTTCCATGCATTCTCTCATAAACAATTTTATTTGTTGAGTAAACCTCTAAAGGAAAGTCTGGAGAATCAACACTAACCCATGTTATTTTTAAGCTAGAGGCCCATTCAATCCATTCTTCCTTAAACCAATCCAAGTTTCTAACTTCTAGAGCAAATTTTTCTTCTAGCTCTGTTTTTCTAATAAAATTTTCAAGTTTTTGTGTAAACTTTGAAGTTAAAGAAGGAGGTAACTGAAAAAGATAAAAATCAATGTTTTTTTCTAAAGGCTTAAATAAATTTTCAAATCTTTTCCATAGCTCAAAAGCTCTTTCATTGAATTTAAAAACATGTGTAATTAAACGATTAACTTTTATACTCCATCTTAAATTTGGATTAAAATTCTGTGTTTTATTTACCCAAGATTTAACTTGATTTGGAAACGGAAATCTGTAAAAGCTAGCGTTAAGTTCGATTGAATTTAAATGAGAATTTTTAATAAACCAATCAAAAGTTCCATTTTCATTCCAATCATACATCCAGCCTGAAGTCCCAACGTACATTTCCATAATACTTATTTATTCAAAAAATTAAAAGTAAATCGTGAAAAAGGAACACAGAGCACCTTGGGGATGCACTTTTGCCAAGGAAGACAGAAGTAAATGCCTACCTGGAAAAATTCCAAAATCTGATAAAGAATATTTTGAAATTCTTTGTTTATGTGTTTTGCAGTGTGGGCTAAATTGGGCCATGATTAGAAAAAATTGGGCAAAGTTTAAAAAAGGATTTTACAATTTCGGTTTCAATAAAATATCTAAAGTAAAAATAGAAGAAGTTTTAAGAAGACCAAATGTCATAAGAAATAAAAGAAAAATAGAAGCAATAATTAAAAATGCAAAGGAATTTCAAAAAATTAAAAGAAAATATAAAAATTTTTCAAATTTTATAGATTCTTTGAGAAATAAAAAAGATAAGGAAGTTATTAAGATAATTGAAAAAAGATTTAAGCATATTGGAGTAGAATATTTTTTGCATAGTATCGGATATTGGAAATAATTTTAAAATAATCTT
>JBBITC010000051.1:0-4846 GCA_037440965.1 Candidatus Aenigmatarchaeota archaeon
TCAATGTCATATCTACTCTTACTTTAATTTATTCATTTGTATATATTAAAAAATTAAAATTAATATATATGAAAATGTTAAATATAAACTCTTACAAAAAGGGCTTAACCTCTATAGTTTTTGTTTTAATTTCTATTCTGGTAATAACTTTTCTTTTATTAAATCTACCTGATATCTTTGCACAAAGTCAGTATGGTGGCTACGAAATGAATGCAAGCATTCAGCAAATTATATCTATAACCCTATCAGGTAATTTATCACAAGGTATTTTCTTTACAAACACAACAACCATTGGGATACAATATCCAATCACAAATATGACAGTTTGGAATAATGCAACTGGAAATTATTTAGGTTATCTTGGAACTGGCTATGGCACAAACACAGCTTATTATGTAAATGTTTCTGGACTAATAAATGTTAAAGTGTGTCACTGTGCTTGTTCTGACTTGAAATGTAATGTAGGAAGAACGCCTGAATGTAGTGGATGGAGCATGCCTTTAAATGGAACAGGTACAAATGAAGGTGTAAAATGGGTTAACGATACTATTCCAAATCCAGTAAATGGACCTACATATCAGCTTCAAAATCTAACATACCAAGTTGTAGGTGGAAGTATAGCATCTGGTCAAGGAATATTCCTTAGATATTGGCTAGACCCTTATCCTAACAATACCGCAACCGGAAGCTATAATACAACTTATATTTTCAAGGGAGTGGACTATACACAATCCTGTGGAACTTGTACTTGCTAAAATTTAAATACAAAAACATTTAAAGATTTATAAGAGAATATGAAAGCAATTTTAACTTTCTTTATTTTAACTTTCTTTTTTCTTATACCAGAAGTTTTAGCGGGTGTTGGAATAGGGATGGGACCATCAAACCTTGACTTAAAATCAAATGCTGGTTCTCCATATTATTTTAACATAATTGTATATAATCCAGGGAGTTATGATATAAAAGCAAAGGTAACTTTTGAGTGTGAAAATTGTGAGGAAAATGCCTACTTTTTTGGTTGGTATATAGGAAGAGTAAGGGAATATTATAGACAATACTTTCATTTTGAGCCTGAAGTGGTTTATGTTCCTAATAATACTATTCCTGAAAATCCTGTTAAAGTAACTGTAAAAGTTCACCCAAGCCTTTGGGTTAAAAAAGAACTAATAATTTCAACTCCAGAAGAGATAAATTTTTTAGTTAGAGCAGTAAACCCAAGCTATACAGGAGAGTTTGCAATTCCTTACTATACTTTACTTTTAAACGAAAAGGATATAAAAGGTGGTATAACAATAACAGCCATCTGGTCAACTTTTGGGGAAATGGGTGCAGCTCCAGCAGTTGGTGCTGGGCTTAAATTAAACATTAAAGGAATGCCTCTTGGCAGTTTCATAATCATAGTTGTAATAATAATTATTGTAATAGCTTTAGTCTTATGGAAAACTGAAATTTACAAAAGAATTTTACCTAAAAAATCTTAACTTTTTTCTCAACAGATAAACAAAAAGAAGAAAAGCTATTGAAATAAAAATTACTATCCAAAAAGTATTGTCCTTTATTTTAACATTTACCTTACTTATCAAAGAAATTTTTGTTATTTCTCCTGTGGAAGCTACTATTTTAAAATTTAGCTCTTCAAAGCTTGAAGATAAGCCTAACCAAGGAAAAGATTTATTTCCAAGGATTAATTGCTCTTCAACAAAGTAAGGAACTTTTAGCCTTATTTCAACAAACTTCCCTTCTGAAAATGATGTGTTTTTTTCTATTTCTATTTCGCTAGGAACTTCAACAAATTTTTGAGTTAAGTTTATTTTTCCTTCAAGACCTAAAAATCTAAAATCTCTTAGGCAGTTCGTGCAATAAGCTTGAAAGCTAACTTTTGCATCAGTATCGCTTGGGTTGAAAACAAGCAAGTAAATGATATACTCTTCCCCTGGGTTTAAAGTTATGTTATTTTCCAAAGGAGCTATGCCTATTCCTTTTGCTGCTATTGCTTCTTTTAAAAAAATTAAAGCAATTATTAATGCAAAAATTTTTTTATACACAATTTTCACCTTGTGGAACAGCCTGAACCTGATAAATTGTGCTGTAGTTGTAAGCAGGAAAGCCAGGAGGAACATCAAGCCAGTATCTAAAGTAAACATAACCTTCAGCATTTGGCTTTACTTTATTGTTATTATCATAACCTAAAACCATTCTGATTGAAGATGAAATTGAAGGATTAAAAGCATCGTTTATGCTTGAATTGCTCCAGGAAACGTTGCCTATTAGAATTTCAAAGTTGTCATAGCCTATGCAAGTCAAGTTTGAACATAGATTATACTTTGCTCCTGTGCAAACCTCACTTCCTTGAGAAACATAAACCCAGTATTCTGTTTTTTTATTTGGGTCAGAAGCATTATAGTTCCAGGTCGCGTTGTTGTAAGAAGTGCCGGCTATCAAAGGATAAACAACATTTTGCTGTGCACCTGTAGAATTTGTGAAGAAAATACCTTCAGCCAAAGTATCGCTTATTAAAATATAATATGCTTGAGTTATACTAACATTCATTGGATAAACAGCTGTTTTTGTTTCCTTTATCCCAAGCAAAAAAAACAAAAATATTAAGGCTAATGTTAATTTTTTCATTTCTTCCACTTAATATTTTATTTTATTGTAGTTTCAAATTTAAATTATGGATTTTGAAAAATATTTACTTGTTTTTTTAGTAATTCTTTTTTTTGTTAAGGATTGCTCTGCTGTAGAAACTTTTATGAACAGTACTATTGCTTTAAAAGAAAACATTTTTATTTCAGTTTATACTGATAAAGATTCTTACTGTGAGCCTGAGCTTGTTAACATAACAAACTTGATTGAAAATAAAGGAAACCTTCAAATTTCTGGAAACCTAACAACAAAAATTTTTGACCCAAACGATCAAGAAATTAAAAGTCAAACCTGGGAGTTTTCCATAAACGGAGGAGAAACAAAATATCTTATAACAAACTATAGTGTAAAAGGTTCTGATTCTCCAGGAATTTATAAGGTTGTGAGCAACTTTAGCTATAACAATGAGTTTAAATATGCTGAAAAAAGTTTTAGAATCAAAAAAGGAATAGGAAGTTTGATAGTTTCTCCCCTTGAAATAGAAAAAACTCAAAAGCCAGGAGATAGCTTCGACGAAACAATCTATGCTTGGCTTTTATATCCTTGCTACGGAACTTTTGCAGAGTTGAATAAATCTTCTGGTGAGCCTGGAGATTGGTTTAGCCTTCCAGATTCAGTTTATTTGCCTGCTTCAGGCCAAGCTCAAAGCATTAATTTAACTGTTAATATACCAGCCAACGTAAGCGGAAATTATACAGGTTACATTTATGTTAACGCAGAAAATCAAACAAAAACTGTTAAAGTTATAATCCATGTTAATGCAAGTGGAATTTTTAGCTTAAGCCTAAAAGTTCCTGAGGAAAAAAAGGAAGTTTGTCAAAATGATGAAGTTTATGCAAGAGTTAACATAACAAAAATTTTTCCAGAAGAAGAAATTCAAGTAAAGCTAAACTATAGAATACTAGATTCTAACAACACTGTTTTAAAAGGGTTTCAAGAAACTTTAACCATAATTTCAAATCTCGAAAGACTTCCTAGCTTTAATACTTCTGGCTTATTGGGTTATTACACTTTTTCAGCGCTTTTAGAGTATGAAGAAGTTAAAGTCTCTTCAAACGATATTTTTCTTGTTAAATATTGTGGACCTCCCCCTCCACCACCTCCATCCTATCCTCCTGCTGCCCCTGCACCAACACCAATTCCTGAAGTAATAAAAAAACTTGAGCTAAATGTTAGTGAAAAAAGGGTTGTTGTTATTTCTGGGAATCAAACTGGATTTATAGCTACTGTTAAAAATTTAGGGTCGCAGAAAGAGCTTGTAAAAATTTTGATAAGCGGAATTCCTTCTGAATGGGTAAGAATTATTCCTGAAAACATAACACTTCCTCCTAACGAAGCTTACAATTTCCTTGTTTTGATAAAAGCTCCCAAAGAAGTTGAAGATAAAGTATTCTATCTTAGTGTTATGGCTTCTAATTCAGTAAAAAGTAATGAAGAAATCTTAATGCTTATAGTTGCAAAAGACTGGAAAACTGCTGCCGATTTTTTATTTGCTGAACTTGAAAAAATAAAGAAAATTGCAGACCAAATTCCTTATCTTGATTGTATAAATTTGGGGGATGCTTTGAAAATTTATGAGAATGCAGAGTATTTAAGAAATTTAGCTTTAGAAGAATATGGAAATGGAAGCTATCAAAAGTCAGCAAGTATAATTGATTATTCTATTTCTCTTTATGAAAAAGCTATAAGCCTAGCAGAAGCTTTTATTCAGCTTGAAGTTGAAGAAATAAGCTCCTATAAGCTAGAATTTTATGCTTCATTCCCTCTTTTTTCCCAAGAGATAAATTCAAACATAAAAACTTTAAAAGAATATTTTGAGAAAAGAGATTTTCAAAACTTTTGCTTGATTTATAACAGAACAAAGCAATTAATAAGCTATTCAAGAATTTTTACTTTCTTGATATTCCCACTAATTTTGATAATTCTTATAGTTCTTGTTTTTCTTATAGCTAGAAAGCGTAGAAAAGAGAAGGAGAAGAAGCTTGAGGAAAGGTTTATGGAAGTGAAGGAAAGAGTGGAGAAAATTTAATTTTGAATAAAATTATAAATTTAGTCAAACAGTTATTCTCTTTAAAAGAAATTCTTGCTTATACTTAAAATAAAGCTTTTTTTCCTTTTTAAATAGCAAAGAGAGGCAACTCCTACTCTTCTTTGCTCTATTTTTCCTGCTTTAACTAGAGCAAAAACATACTTTGAAGCA
>JBBITC010000052.1:0-4782 GCA_037440965.1 Candidatus Aenigmatarchaeota archaeon
TGGTTCCAAAAGAGATTGTAAGCTATATCAAAAAGATAAAAGGAGAGGAAAGAATTAGAGAATTGGCTTGTATGGTTTAAACTTTTCTTCCACTTCAGAAAAATTTAATTCAGTTTTTTCTTTCCATTCACTAAATTCTGAGGGAGATCGTGGAAAGTTCAAACAGCTTTCTCTTACATCTTCCATAATTTTTTTCACATAAACAAAATTTTTAAGCAATCTAATATTTCCAATTCCTTTAAAAAATCTTTTTATACTATCTTTTGTGCTTATTTTTAATTCTCCTTTTGTTGTTAAAATTAAAAGGTCATCTTTTTTTATTATTCCAGAATTAGCAATATAATCTAAATCTTTTGGAGAAAGGCTCTGAAGGAAAATTCTGAAAATGTCTAAGGAAGTGTATTTAAGTCCATACCCATTTTTTTCGATATAATGTTTAAGGTTATATTCCCATAGGCTTTCTTTACTCACATTTCCCCTTTCCAAAGCATTGCACGCAATTTCAGCAGCAAGTTTTCCGCTAACTAAAGCCTGACCATTTCCCCCACCTGTAACAGGATCTATTATGCATCCAGCTTCACCAGCGAATAAAATTCCATTTTCAACAAGAGAGTATAAAGACCTTCTTGTAGGAACATCCATTCCACCAGCCTGCTTTCTTCCACCAATACTGATAATTTCTGAGCCATCAAACAAATCAAATTTAAGAATACTTTGGTAAAGTCTTTCTTTAGGGTTTGGATAATTTCCAATTTTTTGTACGCCTAAACCAACGTTGACTGAATCCTCAGTTTGAGGAAATATCCATGCATAACCTCCTGGAAATTTATCTGGGTTTAGATA
Source organism: Candidatus Aenigmatarchaeota archaeon (assembly GCA_037440965.1). GTDB lineage: Archaea > Aenigmatarchaeota > Aenigmatarchaeia > CG10238-14 > SCSR01 > JAVZHQ01. The sequence continues at coordinate 844 of JBBITC010000052.1, forward strand.
GATTCTACAATAATTTTTATCTTCAATTTTTTTCCTAACTTTCCTTATTTCTCTGTAAGCAAGATTTATATCTTTTTCTTCTATTTCCTCAATTCCAAAAATTTTTGATAAATTTTTTCTAACAGGGGAATTTAAACCGCAGGCGTCTATAGTAACTCTTGCTTTAATTTTTTCATTTTTTACTTCCAAACCTTTAACAAAATTTTCTTCAACCAAAGGTTTAAAAACAGGTGTCTGATCTTTTAGCTCCACTCCTGCTTCTAGAGCTAGGTCTAATAGATACTTGCCAAAGGCTTTTCTATCAATCATTACTCCTTTATATTTTCCTCCTGGAATTTTCCAGGAAGTTAAACTAGGAGAATAAAGGATTAAACCTTCAATTTCATTCGTTATTACTTCTAGAGGAAGCTTGAAGTTAATTTTTTCAAAATGTTCATTGCTTATGGCATTTCCACATATTTTATCGCCAATAATTTCTTTTGGTTTAGCTTCTACTAAACAAACATCAAAATTCCTGTTTGCAGCAGTATAAGCTGCCATACATCCAGCTGAGCCAGAACCTGCTACAACTATATCATATTCCATGAGAAAAGATTAGAGGTTAAATTATTTAACTTCTTAGTATCTTATGACTTGCTTTACTACATTTGGAATTTCTTCTATAAGATTGCTTGCAATCAAAGATTCAGAATATTTCTTTGCAGCTATTTCGCCTGCTTTTCCGTTCAGATAGGCAGCGGCACAAGCAGAAGTAAAAGCATCATTTCCTCTTGCTATATAAGCGCCTAAAATTCCTGCTAAAGTATCTCCTAATCCGCCTTTAGTTAATGCTGGTGAGCCAGTTTTATTCAAAGCAACTTCTTTTCCGTTTGAAATAACGTCTATATGTCCTTTTAAAAGAATTGTTGTCCTTAGCTTTGCTGCGGTTTCTTTAACAACTTTAATTCTTTGATTTAATTCGTTTCCAACTTGAATTCCGGATAAAACTAAAAGCTCATGAACATGTGGGGTTAAAACAAAATTTTTATCTTTGAGAATTTCCTTTTTTCTTGCTACTGCATGAATCGCATCAGCATCTATTACTGCAGGAATATCTATTCTTTCCAAATATTCTAAAACAACTTCTAAAACTTCTTTTTCTCTTGTTAGTCCTCCACCAATAACAACTGCATTCTTGTTGTGGGTGGATTTGATTAGTTCGGTCAAATGCTCTTTTCTCAAGTAATCTCCTTTTAAAGGATAGGCAATTAAATCAGGAGCAAAAGAGGCAATAATATTTGCTGCTCTTTCAGGCGCTACTATAGTTACTAAATCAACTCCTGCACGCAAAGCAGCTAAAGCATTAAAAGCTGGTGAGCCAGAATAATGTTTGCTTCCTCCAATAACAAGCAAATGACCAAAATTGTATTTGTGACTCCAAGGTTCTCTTTTTTTGTAAATTTTTTTAAGAATGTTTGCTTTCACTTCCAAAATTTCCATAATTATTATTAACACATAAAATATTATTTATTTTAAGATGAGAGCTAAAAAGAAAGTGAAAATTGGAATTTTTTCTTTTACTTGCGATGAAGGCTGTAGCATAACTTTTCTTGAAATTTTAAACAAAAAATTTTTTGAATGGAAAGATTTTATCGAATTCAAGCACTTTAGGCTTATCCAGAAAAAAAGTGAAGTTAAAAATTTGGATATAGCGTTTGTTGAGGGAGCGATTTCAACAAAGGAAGAGATGAAAAAGATTAAAGAGATTAGGAAGAATTCAAAAAAACTTGTTTTGCTCGGAAGTTGTGCAATTTCAGGCAATCCTTCAAATTCAAGGAATTTTTTTGATGAGGTAAGAAAGGAAGAAATAAAGGAAATAGTTGAAAAGTTTGGGCATTTGAAAAAAGTTTTTTCTGTTAAGGAAGTTGTTAAGGCTGACGAAGAAGTTCCTGGTTGTCCGATGAACGAAGAAATTTTTGTTAAAATCATGGAAAAGTTTTTGAAAGATTTTGGTGTTAAAAGTGCATCATGAGTTTGACTTGAATATAAAAGGGATAAGCAAAACAGAAGGTCATGCAAGTTTAGAGGTTAAAGTAAGAAAGGGAGAAGTTAAGGGAGTTAGGCTTAAAGTTAATGAAAATAAAAGGTTTTTCACTCAAGCAATGAGAGGGAAAAAGTTTTCTGAAGTTCCTGCTTTTCTTTCAAGAATTTGTGGGACATGTAGCATAGCTCATATGCTTGCTTCAACAGAAGCGATAGAAAGAGCCTTAGGGATAAAAGTTTCTGACCAAACAATAATTTTGAGAAAGCTTTTAACTTTTGGGCTAATAATAAGAGACCATGCAATGCATCTTTACTTTCTTTCGCTTCCAGACATTCTAGGAAAAGATTCTATTCTAGAAGTTTCAGACGAAAATCCAAAGATTGTTAAGGATGCTTTTGACGTAAAGAATGCGGGAAATATGCTTTGCAAGCTTGTTGGAGGAAGGGCAATTCATCCGATTTATTCAACAATAGGAGGATTTATAAAAATCCCTGAAAAGGATGAAATAAAAAAAGTTTTGATTGAACTTAAGAATGTAAGAGAAAAGATTTTTGATTTGATTGAAATCTTTTATAATTCAGAGCTTGAGTTTTTAAGAGAGACTGTATACGTTGCTTTGTGCACGCCAAGCTTTAATTTTTTAGAAGGGGAGATAAGAAGCTCAGAAGGGATTTCAATCCCAGAAGAAAAATATTGGGATTTTGTGACAAGACTTGTTATTCCATATTCTCAGTCGACCGCCTTCAAATTTACTGGTAAGCCGTATAGAGTTGGTGCTTTGGCAAGAATAAACTTAAACGCTAATGCTTTAGATGAGGATACAAAAAAAGATGCTGCTGAATATTTAAAGTATTTTCCTTCTCACAATATTTTTGATAACAATTTGGCTCAGGCAATAGAAATCTTGCATTCTATAGATGCTTCAATAAAGATTCTTGAAAGTTATGATTTTAAAAAAGAGGAATTGCCAAAAATAGAACCAAAAGAGAGCGAAGGTGTTGGTGTGGTGGAAGCACCAAGAGGAACGCTTTATCACATGATTTATTTGGACAAAGAAGGAAAAGTTAAGTTTGGGAATTTAGTTATTCCTACAGCACAAAATCAAATCCAAATGGAGCTTGATATAAGGGATATAATTCAGGAAAATTTGAAAAAAAGCAAGCATGAAATTCAGCATTTGGTTGAAACTCTTATAAGAGCTTATGACCCTTGCTTTAGTTGCGCAAGTCACTTTTTAAGGATAAGATGGATTTGATTTTCAACTTGCTTTAAAGCATCCTTTTCCTTAATTCCAAAAGGTATGGCAATCAAAAAAACTTTTTTTATTCTTCCAATTTTTTTTAATAGCTTAATTTCATAGCTCAAATCATAATCGTGCAAAGAGAAAATTTTTTTTGTTTTAATTAAATCAAAATTTTCAATTATTTTAACTTTTTTTACCCCCTTTACAACATCCATAATGTATAAAATTTTTTCCTCAAAATCCTCAACAACATCAAAATTTTTAAACTCTATCTCTGGAATTTTTTTTCTCAATTTTTCAGCAATTCTTAATGCAAGGTTATCCTCTTTTATTAAAGGATTTCCAAAAACATAGATTTTCATCGTTAATTATTTATAAAAAAGAATTTAAATCATTTTTATGTGTTGCCATGGTTATAAAAAGCCATTAGTTTTTTCAAGACTTAAAGAAGCTGAAAGAAAAATAGCTGATGCTGAAATTTATTTTTCACCAGAAGAGTTAAGATATTTAGCGACATGCCATCATACTCCATCTAAAAAAGATTTTTTTATTTTAGAGGAGCTTGTTTTTAAAAATATTAAAGAATATGCAGAAAAAGGTAGTGGCATGCATGCTAAGGGTATAACTATTATGACATACTTTCCACTTCTTGGCCATATGATAATTAAAGAGG
>JBBITC010000053.1:0-4654 GCA_037440965.1 Candidatus Aenigmatarchaeota archaeon
GGAAGTATTCGCCAGAAGAAGCGAAGCTTCTAGTACAAAAGTGATAGTATGGTTAAAAAAGCAAAAGTAAAACATTGGTTTACGATAATAGGTCCTGATTACTTTAATAATAGGGAATTGGGAAGAACTATGGCAGTTGAGCCAGAGTCTTTAATAGGGAAGAGAATAACACTTAGCCTACTAGAACTTACTAATGATTTTTCCAAGTACTATATGAAATTTACTTTCAAGATAAAAAGAGTTGAAGGTGATAAGGCTTTTGCTGATTTTGATGGTTCTGAATGTTTGCGCGACTATATTTCAAGAATGGTTTTAAGAAGGATAAGGAGAATAGATACAATACAAGATTTGAAAACTGCTGATGGTGTAAGGATAAGGGTTAAAGGATTAACTATAGTTTCAAGAAAAATAAATAGTGAAACAAAGAAGTTAATGAGAAAAAGAGTGAGTGAAATAATAAAAGAAGAAGTTGAAAATTCAAAAATTTCAGATTTTGTCATGAAAATAATTGAAAATTCGATAAAGAATAGGATTATGAAGGAAGCAAGAAAGATTTATCCTATAAGAAATTTTGAAATCAGAAAGACTGAAGTGCTCCCATAATATAAGGACCTATTATTGTAAATAAAGCTAGCAAAACAACAATAAGCGTTATTGAAATAACTATTTTTTCTGAATATTTCTTTGCAAATTTTTCTGTTATTGCGTTCAAAATCAAGCCTCCATCTAAAGGATAGATTGGCAAGATGTTAAAAACTGCAACCGCATAGTTTAAAATCCACATCCAAGTGAAAAGATTTGTCATGAAATCAAAAGTTTTTTCATCGCATTTTGAGTCAAGCCTAACACCAACTCCTATAAAAGGTCTTGTTGAGTTGTTTTCCTTTATCTCTTCGACATGAATCTCATATAACTTTCCGTTTGCAGTGATGTTTATCGTATCTCCAGCTTTAATACCTTTAGTGTATTTTGTTAGGTAGTCTAAATTTAGAAAATCAATATAGTTTATTTCCAGTTTATTACCATTAATTTCTGTGATTACCATTCCTGCTTCTAAACCAGCTCTTCCAGCAGGTGAAGTTGAATTAATTTCAGTTATTTTCAAGTAGCCAGTAGCAACACTAGGCCAAATCACATTAGGAAGCAAGCCAACCCCTAAGAATGGGATAAAAATTAAAAAGGCAACCATTAAGTTTGCAAAACTTCCTGCACTAAATATTCTTAGCTTTGCTAAAAGTTTTGATTTTTTGATTTCATTTTCATCTGGCTCTACAAAAGCTCCTGGCAGGATCAAAAGAAGAATTATACCTGCTGACTTTATTTTTATTTTTTCCAATCTACACATTATTCCATGGGCAATCTCATGGGGAAAAAGAACAGTTGGCAAAATTATTATCCAAAATAGAAAAGGAATTCCTATAAAACCCGGACCAAAAACTGGTTTAGCAGTTGGGGTTGGTAAAACTAAACCCCCTAAAGACTCTTTTATTTCACCAGAAATTATCATCAAAGAAGCTTGAATTAGTCCCCTTAAGCCATCTAACATCATCAAAAAACAAAAAATTATTGAGATTATGCCGATCGCTTTCCAAAATTTTTTAAATTTTGAAATTCTGTCCAAAAGCTTTATTCCTTTTTTAGTTTTTCTCAGAAAAAGAATATACTTAAACTCAATGTTTTTTCTATCGAAAAATATCCAAATTGCAACAATTATGAAAAAAGCAATCATCGAGCCTTGATAAATGTCTAGCATTATATCATATTATTCTTAAAAAAATAAAAAAGAAAAGGCTGCCTATAACTTAGGTAGGAGGATTTGTTTCCTCAGTTGGATTCTCTTCTTTCTTTTTCTTCGGCATTTTTCCCACCTCTTTTATTTTTATTAGAAATGAATAGTTTTTCTTAAGTCTCAGAATAAAAAGCTAACCGATATCTTTAAGTAAAGGTTTATCTTGCTTGAGATTCTTAAACTTTTCGGAAAAGTTTAAGTTTTAAAAAATACAATAAAGAGTTCTTTTTAGATTAAGTGCAGGGGGTGGGATTTGAACCCACGAACCCACTAAGGGACTGACTTCTGAAGCCAGTGGAATTTTCTGTTTAAAAGACCAGACTATCCGACCCCTGCAGATTTTAATTTTAACCATTCATTAAATCTATTTAAATGGGTATCACAATTAGATCCAATTTCTTCCATCCATTTTAATACATCATTTGTCCTTTCTATATATGCAGTATAAATAACTCCCTCCTTGTGTTTTGGTTCACTTATATTAAAATTAAAACCAATTTTCAATGCTAAATTATAAAACTGATCTCTTAGTTTTCTACTTTTTACTCTAAATTCTACACGTGATGATAGATTATTCTTTCTGAAACTGAAACTACCATCAGTACTAAAAAGACCGATTAAAGCGCCCTTAATTACTTCCAGATTGCTGGAATTTTCGATTTCTAAAGGTAATCTAACTATATGGGATTTTTTTCCTATTGGAAAAAATGTTGAAAAATATTCTATAGCTTGTCTTTGTTTACTTCTTATTTGCACCCTGTTTTCGTAATAATCTACATCAGATGAAACTCCTACAATTTTCTTCGTTAGATTTATTACTCGTTCTATCAATTTTCTATCATTTTTGTTACTTGAAAAACACCAACGTTTGTCTTTACTAAGTGAACCATCACCAGCGTGCATCGCCAATAATTCTGCAGATTCTGCATTAATTTCATATAATGGTTTATGGTATTTTATACCTAGTTCTTTTTTAGATTTTCGTAATTTTATACCATTTTTTATAAGTCTAATCCTTAAAGTTTCTCGTGGAATTTTAACTATTTTTGATATTTTCTGTATGCTCATCCCATTTTGATACATCGCTTCGATTTTTTCGTTAATTTCTTTCATCTTGATGAATTGTTACTTTAAATATATAAATTGTGCCATTGACCAAAACCTTTAACCAGACTTGGCTACCCCTGCCTAAAAAATATTACTTAACCACTTTAAAATCTATGCAAACTTTATACTTTTTAGGAGCGTATGGTAATACTTTTCTTTTATCCAAAATTTCAAACTTTTTCTTTAACTTTTTCACATTCTTTTCTATAAGCTTTAAAGCTCTTGAATACAAATCATCTTCACTTCCCCAGTTATAGAAATGGATTATTCCACTTTCTGGCTTTAAACATTTAATGGCAATATCTAGAAAGCTTTCAGCACCCAAAGGCAAGGGCATAACAACTCTGTCAAATTTTCCATAATATTTTGGGCAAACTTCTTTTACATCACCAAGAATCGGAAAAATTTTTTTCTCAGCTTTATTTAATTTTACATTTTCTTCTGCATACTTATGGGCGTCAGGGTTTATTTCAATTGCTAAAATTTTTCTAACCTTTGGCTGTTTTTTAAATATAGCTAAAGGATAAGGACAAACTCCACTAAACATAACCAAAACATCTTCATTTGGTTTAACTTGCTCTGCAATTCTCTGCCTTTCTGTTGCTTCTCTTGGCGAGAAATAAACCTTTTGAGGGTCAACTTTTATTGAATAACCATATTCTTTATGAACAACTTCAGTGTTAGTATCGCCAACAATTAGCTCATATTCCCTTATTCTTGTTTCTCCCTTTCTTTCAGAAGCTTTTTTCAAAACAGTTTTTATATTCTTATGAAGCTTCATTATCGCTTTTCCTATAATTTCTTGTTTGTCTTTAAGTTCTTCTGGAATTTCAACTATTGCTACTGCTTTTTCTCTTGAGCCAACTATATCAAAACTTGAAGGAAGAAGTTTCATTTCCTCTTCTGTTATTTTGTCTTTAAAGATTTCTTTCAATTTTTCAATCAAAGGAATTGCCATAATTATTTATTGGAGTTTAAACTATAACAAATTTTAATCTTTTTCTCGATTAATAAAACATGGAAATAAGCGAAATTTTTGAAAAATCAGAAAAAGCTTCTTCAGAAGAGATGCTAGAGCTTGTAGATAGAGCTTCAAACCTTTTAGAGAAAGAAAACCTTTGCTACTTACCTTCAAAAGGAAATTTGATAGTTGTTGGTGATTTGCATGGCGACTTAGAAAGTCTTTATTCGATACTTAAAAAAAGCAATTTCAACAAAAAAGATTTCATTCTCTTTCTTGGAGATTATGGTGATAGAGGTGAAAATTCACCAGAAGTTTATTATGCTATTCTAACTCTAAAAGTAAAAAATCCAGAAAGGGTTTTTCTGCTTTGCGGAAATCATGAAGCTCCTCAATATGTTGAATTTTCTCCTCACGATTTACCTCTAAGACTTATGGAAAAATATGGGGAAGATGGGAAAAAAATTTACAGAAGGCTTTATGAAATTTTTGATAAACTTTACATCGGAGCAATTTTGCCAGAGAAGTATATTTTCCTTCATGGTGGTGTTCCAACAAATCTTTCCTCGATAAAAGAAATAGAAAAAGCTAGAGAAAATTATCCAGAAAAAACAGATTTGATTGAAATTTTGTGGAACGACCCTTATGAAGTAGAAGGTTTTGAATTTAATTATGAAAGAGGAATTGGCTACTTGTTTGGAAAGGATATAACAAAAAAGTTTTTGGAAAGGTTGAAACTAAAAACTTTGATAAGAAGTCATCAACCTCCTAGAGAAGGAGTAAGGGTTAATCATGAT
>JBBITC010000054.1:0-4651 GCA_037440965.1 Candidatus Aenigmatarchaeota archaeon
AGGTTAAGCCTGTAAAAGTTTAGAAAAAAAAAGAAGAGAAAGAAGTAGAAACTGAGGAAAAGAAAGAAGAGAAACCTGAAGCTCCTCCTGTTTTTATAAAGGTGGAAAAATATGATGAAATAGTTTTAGAGATGGGAAAAATAAAGGATGCTTTGGAAGAAATAAAAGGCATTTTTGTTTCTTTGAATGAATTAGAAAAAACATTAAAAGAAACTTTAAATGCTGTTCAGGGTATTGTGCAAGAATTAGAAGAAAAAGTTTCAAAACTTTATTCGACATTTTTAAAACCATATAGTTATGCTGAAGCACCTGTAGAAGGGGCTGAAGATGTGGAAAATATTCTGAGTGAGCTTAAGGATCAAATTGAAGAGTTAAAAAGCGAGATGAGTGGATAAAATTTAAAAAGTTTTTAAATTATTCTTGAAATAATTTTATTTAGGCAGGGGTTCCCGAGTCTGGTTAAAGGGGCAGGACTCAAGTTCAGCTTGAGTGCTGATTAAAGATGAAAGGAAATCCTGTGGCTTAGTGCCTTCCTGGGTTCAAATCCCAGCCCCTGCATACAATTAAAATTTTGCCTGAAATTTTCCCAATTATTTAAACATTGTGGTTTATTGATTTGAGCCATGAAATCTGAAATTCTTCCGAAAATCTGCTTACTAAAACTTTTCTTTGAAGAAAAGAAATTTATTAAAGATGGATAAAAAAACTTTAGAAATAATTAAACTTTTGATTTTTTCTTTAATTCTTGGAATTTTTGCAGGAGCTCTAATCGGAAGCATTATCCCTAAAATTTTTTCTCTCTTTCCATTTTTCAGAGAAGAAATGTCGATAGAAACTATGATCATAATTTTTCTATCGAATTCTTTCCTTGCAACTTTAATTTGTTATGGGGGATTACTATTTTCCTTAGCTGAAACAAAAGTATATTCTTTCTCTCTTTACCATTTCTTTGATAAAGTCTTTGACCCTTTTTATAGTTTTTTAAGTAGATTTTCAAAAAAGATGAAAAAACTTAAGCCCATGTACAGAAGTTGCTACTTTTCTCTTTTTTACTTTTCTCTAGGTTGTATTTTTCTCTTTGCCTTCTTAATCTCAAGCTTTTTCTCAATATTTCTTAATATTTTAGGATTTTCTGTTTTTCCAAACTTAGTCAAATTATTCCCTCACATTTTGCTTGAAACTTTTTGCTTTTCTTTTTCAGCTTTTCATGCTTTAAAAATAAAGAACAGATTAGAAAAATATCTTTTTGAGAAAAAATTAGCAGAATTTAAAAAAGAAGCGAGGAAAATTTTGAAAGATGGGAACATAAAGAAAAATCTTTTAGTTGTTTATGCTCTTCTTCTAATTTCAGCTTTTGTTGAAAAGGTTGGGCTTTAAACTAATTCTACTTTCTTTTTTGTATAAAGTATGACATTACTTTGAGAGAAAAGCTCTTTTGGCATTATTCCACCTTTTTTAAGGGGAAAAAGGTAAACCTCCCTGTTTTTTTGATCATAATACCTTGCGATGAGTAAGTTATTTCCACAGACGGTTTCCATAAAATCTTCAAAGCTTAGCTCTTTGAATTCTTTTTTGATAGTTTCAAAAGGATTTATCCAGCTTGCACTTTTGATTATCCTTCCTTTTTCATCTGTTATATGAGGCACCCAAAAAACATCTATTGGATAAAATGTTTCATTTTTATACTTTATCTTATCCCAAAAACCCATAAAAATCAATTAACTAATGTTTTTTAAGGATTTAAGTTTTTTAATTCGATTTGGAAGGTCTTATCGAAGAAAGCAAAACTTTTATTAGAATTAAAAGTATGTTTGTATTGTGGAAGGAAAGCCTGTAAAAGCAAAAAACCTTAAGGTTATAGATCATTTAGGCACTCTTTATGCTACTTTTAATGGAAGCAGTATGTGGAAACTTGATAAAGTTGCTTTTGGGATTTTAAGAATGTGTGACGGAAAAAGAAGTGTCGAAGATATTGTTAATGAGCTAGCAAAAAGGATTTCTCATAAGCCAGAAGATGTAAAGCCTGTTGTGGAAGAGATTTTGAATGAACTAACAAAGATGAAGTTTGTAGAATGGGTTTAAAATTTTTTTCTCAGTTTTTCCAAAATTTCTTCTTCCTTAACCATTTCTGCAAATTTTTCTTTTGGAAACAAAAGTCTTGCAATTCCAATTTTTCTTTCAACAATTTTTCCTTCGCCTATAAGTTCATGAACATATTTTGTTGCTGTAATTCTGCTCATTTTAGCTAGTTTTGAAACTTCTTGGATTGTTAGACCATCTGGATGCTCTTTCAGAATTTTTAGAATAATTTCTTTTGTGTATTGCTTTTTTCTCATATTTAATATTAGTGTTAAACATCAATATATAGTTTTTCCTTTTATATTAAGTCAAGAATTAGTAGAAAAGGCTTTTCAACCTTGAGATAAAGCTTGGTTTTTTATACTCCAAACCAGAAAGGAAATGAGCAATTTTGACGAATTCTTCTGCCTTTTTTCTTTTGTAGAATATTAAAGGTATCCTTGCTGCTTCACTTCTTAAGAAATCCTCATCTTCTCTTATTAGTCCTATCAAAGGAAGCTCTACTAGCTGAGAAATTTCCTTTGGTTTAAGCTCAAAATCTTTTTTCTTATACCTGTTCAAAATTATGCCTAAAGGGTTAACTCCAAGCTGTAAAGCAAGTTGCTTGCATTTGATAGCATCGACTACTGAATTAATAGTTGGGTTTGCAACAAGAATTATATCATCACTAGCTTGAAGAGAGGCTAAAGCTTCTCTTCCAAAACCAGGGGCAGAATCAAGCAAAACTATTTCAAAATCTTTCATAAAATTCTTTATTCTTGCTTTTAAGTCTATTGTTTCTATTCCTGAAAGGTCTGCAAGGTTAAGAGAAGCAGGAACAACGTAGATGTTAAAAACTGGGTATAAGGCTTTTTCTATTCCTGCTTCATTTCTTAAAACGTTGTTCAAAGTAATTCCTGGCAACATTCCAAACTCTAAGGCTAAATGAGAAGTAGTAAAGTTAAAGTCTATTAAGCCAACTCTTTTGTTTAGAAATGCTAAAGCACAAGCTAAGTTTATAGCTACTGTTGTTTTTCCTACTCCACCCTTTCCTGCTATTATCCCTATCGTTCTTGTCATCTTTTCACCAGCTTATAGTATTTTTTTCTGTCTATAACAACACCTTCTGTTATTCCTTCTGCTGTCAATTCTCTAAAGTATTCATTGCATCTTGTTCTTGAAAGGTTTATAAGCTTGCTAAGTTGAGAAGAAGTTAATCTTTTGTGTTGCTCAAGCAAAGAAATTATTTGATCTTTTATCTTTGCTTTTCTCACGCTTTCGTTCTCTTTTTCTTGATCAAGCATCGATTCCAATCTTTCTACTCTTTTCAAAATATCTTCTAAGGTTATTTCTGACTGTTTTTCCTGTTTTGTTGGAGCTAGGAAGGATTTAACTCTTTGAATAAAATAAAATTGCTCTTCTCTTACGCCTTTCATAATTAAAATATGTCGAATTGTCGAATTAAATCTTTTTGTTCGACTAATTGTTGGCTCCCGACAGTCACAAGTTTTTTAATGTTTATCTACTGCTACGAAAAACTTCTTTCTAAAAGCTTTTTTTCTCAATTTTTTGGTTGATTTAAAAGGTATTTTCCTATCGACAGGAAAATCTTTTCTAAATTCTAATAGTTCGACAAAAATAGTTAACATTAATGTTAGTCATTAGTATAAAGAATTTGACGATTCGAAATCCTGTCGACTGTTTGTTAGACAAAAGTGAGAAAGATGAAAGCCTTGTCTAAGCTCAAATCACAGAGTGCAATCCTACCAATTTTTACTGTAGTTTTAGTAGGGTCGCTTACTGCCTATTCTGTTCAAAACTTAAGCCTTTTGGATGATTCTGAAATTAATCAAAGTGTCGAAGCAAAAAAAGTCGAGATAATCCTGACAGAACCTCAAAAGATTACAAGGGGAGAAAAAGTTTTACTTAAAGCAGAAGTTAGGGCTTTAAGTGAAGTTAAAAGCTTGAAAATTTCTTGGCAAATTCCTGATGGTTTTGAGGCTAGCGAAAAAGAAAAAGATTGTGAAAACTTAGAAAAAGATTCTTCTTGTATTTCAGAAATCTTGCTTCATTCTTCTTTTCTTACAAAACTTGGGGAAAACGAAATAAAGGTTTTGGTTAGTTATGAGTAGGGAAAAATCTGAAGTTGGGCAAAGCCAACTTTTCTTAGCATTTTTAGTACTCTTATCAGGAATTACTTTGGTTATAGCAACTAATTCTTCTCTAACAGGAAACTTTGTCTTTTCAAATCTTGATGAAGCTTCTACAAAAATTGAAGTTTGGGCTAACACTTCTATAAGGCTTGATGCTAATAATAATCTTATTAAAGCATCCTTACTATTGGATAATTCTTCTGTTTTGCCTGAGCAAGAGATTAAGTTTTATCTTAATGATTCTCTAATTTTCTCTGGAATTACAGATTCAGAAGGAAGTGTCGAGTTTGAAATTAATGAAAGTGGAATTTTAAAGGCAGTTTTTGAAGGAAATTCTTCTCTGTTTTTAAATCCTTCTTTTGCAGAAATAGAATTGAAAGCTGAAGAAAATGTTACAGAAACTCCTGAAGGAAATGTAACAATTCCTGAAATTGGATTAA
>JBBITC010000055.1:0-4620 GCA_037440965.1 Candidatus Aenigmatarchaeota archaeon
CTCCTTTTCTTTTTCTCCTTCATCTCGGAGATTCTGCCATGGTTAAGCCATGACTAGAAACTTCCTTTCTCCTCGCTTTTTGTTTTTAAAAATAAGAGTGAAATTAACATGAGAAATTAACTTTATTACAAGTAAAAAAAGGAGGGAATTGGTGTTCTTTATTTTTCCTCTTCTTCTTTGTCTTTTTTTAGGAATTGCATTAAGTCTGTTGCAATCATTCTTGCTGTATCGCTTTGAACAACAGGAGCTGTAAGAGCTCTAAGCAAAGAACCTATGCCCATCAATAAGAATATAAAACCTAGCAAGCAGCTTAGGATAGTTTCTAGCGATGTGGAGAAGAGAGTCCCAATCAAAGGTAATGCCGGCTTTATAGGAATAACATAGAATGGACTGTACATTTGCCACAAAAGACCACCAAAGAAAAGCATTGCACCAAAAATGATTGTTGCTAATTGCGGCTTATACTTCTGCCAAACTGGTTGAGTTACTGCTTTCATAGCCTTTACACCCTCTTTTGTACCTGCTTTTGCTAATTCCTTAGCTTTTTTCCTTTTGTGTTCATCTCTAGCTATCACTATTAAAGTTATGAGCATAGCAGTTCCACAGAGCATAGCTACTATCCATACCCATGTGTTTCCATATTCATTTATTTTTTCAGGATTAGGGTCAGGTTTTGGACCTGTTCTATCTACAACTTCTGTTGTATTTTCTGGCAGCACCGGTGCTAACAATGTAAAGCTTAGGTGAGCTGTGCTAGTTACAGCGCCATCCCAAGTCCTTTTTACAGTAAAGAATACTTTTCCGTCCATATCTGAATCTACTCCAAGGTTTGTAACCTCAAAAGTTACTAATTTGGTCTCATTTGGAGCCATAGTTACAGTTATGCTAGTTGGTGAAATGGAAGCTCTAGATGTGCTTGTTTCGGCTATAATCGTTGCACTGCTAAGTGTCTTTGCAAATTGTTTAAGTTCTAATTGGCATTTCTTTTTCCCAGAAGATTCTATCTCTGAACCGTTAAGCCATTTGCTACTCTGGATTCTTACATCTGCAATAGGTGGCCTATAAACAAAAGTATCTGCTAATTCGCTTGGTATGTAGAACGTCACTATTGGAGCTCCACTATAAGCTCCCCATGGTATTGTAACTATTACTGCATTTGGTTTGTTGTCCTTTTTCTCAATGTGCCATTCATATCCATTAAGCCATTTGTTAGCAATGTTTCCCTCACTGGTCATCTTGTTCAAGTACCAGATTAGGCTATCATCACCTTCTTCAGGATAAATCCTTGGTTTAACAGGATCTCTTATGAAGTCCCAAAAACTATCGCTTGCCTTCCATCCTTTTCCTGGGTCTATGATATCATAACCATACCATTGAGGTGTTTTGAAAGGTGCTGGAGTATCTGCAACTTCTGAATCAGGCACACTTTTAGGATTCCATCTGACTGTACCGAACCAATAGGTAGAAAATGCTCTGCTGTTTTCTATATAACACAAGTAGCTTTTTTCAGAACCCCAGTATTTTATTGTTCTACCATGGTCATACCTTATGTACTGAATAGCATCTGTGGTGAAAATGTACTTTTCATTGAAAATCACTACATCTGGCACATGTGGCTCTGAGTAGTCTCCTTCTAATCTGCCTAGGTTTTTCACTAGTATCGAGCCCTTTGACGTATTCACTACCACATCTTTGGTTCCTGCTTCTGTGTTTAATTCTGTTTTTCCAACTAGTTTGCCTTCGACATACACCGAAACTTCAAAGACTGTATATTTTTCCCAGCTTGGTTCTGCCCACTCATAGTATTCCACTATTGTTGGTTCTATGTTAATATTTTTGTCCCACCAGCCTGTGCCAAGGATTTTGTTTATCCCTCCTCTGTATGTTTTTGGAGCAACAATTCTGTCTTCTATTGGAGCTAGTGTTAGCAATCTTTTGTAGTATGACTTTACTGGTTTTATCTCTATTTCTACACTTTTTCTTGTTTTTATCTCTGTTCCATCCTCTCCTTTTTCAGTTGTGTTTGCAGGAAGAACGACTCTTCCTACCAATGAGTCCATTTGATCTACTGCAACAGTGAAAGTCCAATATCCTCCTCGCCAATTCCCTGAGCTATCTTCTTCTCCACCTTCTAACTGAATGTTTTGTGGCGGGCTTATGATAGTTGCATTGCACACACTTGCCAACATCAGCAAACCAAGTATTGCTACTATTGCTATTCTTTTCTTTTGCATTTTTCCTATTCCTCCTTTTCTTTTTCTCCTTCATCTCGGAGATTCTGCCATGGTTAAGCCATGACTTTAAACTCCTTTCTCCTCGCTTTGTTTTCTTTTCTCAAAATGAGAATTTGAATGAATTTTTTCTTAAGACAACTGTTATCTTGACTCAAGACAACTCAAGTTTAAAAAACTTGATTTAAGAATAACCATAACTAATTAGATTTTCTCTTCCATTTTTCTTTCTTTAACTTTTCTATTTAGCTTTCTAGTTTTACTCTAAAAACTTCAATTTGCACAGTCCTTTAGTAATAAACTTTTGAGTGCCCTGTTGCAATATGGATAATTCACCAGAGGCTCTGGTGAGAAAGATTTATAAATAGGGAAAGCTTTTTAAACCTTCATTTCTATTAACTATTAAAAAGTGGTGAATATGAAAATATTTTCAGACCTTAATGAGACTTTAGTTAGCTCTAAATACGGAAACCTAGATGTTGCAATAGTTCGTGAGCTTGATAAAGAATTTCCTGGTCTTTTTAGAGCTGCTATGAATGAATTATCTGAAATTGCAAGCTGGGAAGATAGGGTATCAAGAGCTTTTAAAGTTTTAGGCACTTACAAAGTTCCTAAAGAGAAGTACATTTCTGCTGCTCAAAGACTGCTTGAAAAAATCGAAGTTCCAGAGCCAGTAATTAAAACTTTAGAAAAAGTTTCTGATGTGTTAAATGGACTTTATATTTTTACTGGAAGTTCCCAAGATGTTGCTGAAATAGTAAGCCTCTTATTCCAAGTCATTCAGAACTCATGGTTCTTGGAACAGTTTTATACGATGAAAATGGTTACTATTCAGGCAAAATAGGAAAACTTTATGGCTACAATGAAAGAAAAGAAATGGTAAAAAAATTAAAACCTGGCGATGTATCAGTAGGGGTAGCAGATAATTACACTACTGTTAATCAAGGAATGGTAAGAGAAGGAAATTATGGAATTTTTCTTTCAAAAAATTGGAATACAATTGATAGACAAGGCAATATTTTCTATGTAAGACCAAAGCACTTGCATGTTGCAATAGAGCAAATAATTAACGAATGCTTACCTACTTGCAAATGGATAATCAAATGGGATTTGTATGAACGAGAAATTACTCCAAGAACTCATTGATTTAGGTTTAAGCGAGTATGAAGCAAAAATTTATTTAATTCTTGCTTTGAAAGGTCCTTTGACAGCTTTTGAAATAAGTGAAGCAATTAACATACCCTATTCAAAAGTTTATGAAGCAATAAAAAAGCTAAAACTTAAAACAATAATAGAGATTTCTTTTGAGGGCAAGCACAAAAAGTTTAAGGCTGTAGAATCTATGACTGCGATTGAAAAGATAATCAAACAAAAGGAAGAAAATTTAAACAGATTAAAAAATAGAGCAAAAGAAATTTCACTTTTAATCGAAAAACAAAGAATTTCCAGTGTTCCAGAAGGAAAAGTGTGGATATCAGAAGGAACTAGAGAATTTTTAGAAAGAGTTTCTATTATGTTGAAAAAAGCAAATAGCTATGCCTATGGCATAACCATGAAATTTTCTAGAATTTCTGAGCTTGATGAAGAAATTATAAAAGCAGCAAAAAAAGGAGTTAAAATCAAACTTCTTGGTATAGGAAGATTTGATGAATTAAGCTTAGCAAGAGCCCAATGGTATGTCTCACATAATATAGAAGTGAGAATGACTGAACTTGGAATTCAACCTCGTGTTTGCCTTATAGATGGTAAAGAGGTTTGTATGAGAATAGACAATCCAAACGATTCAGAGTTTATTTGGTCTGATAATCAAGCATTAGTAAATTTTGTTAAATCATACTTTGATGTTTTATGGAAAAATGCGAAAGAGTTTAAGCCTGAACAAAAAATACTTTAATTTCTTAAGGCTAAATTAATCTATGATTCAGCTAAATTTTTTAGGGGCTTTGAGCACAGTAGGAGCTTCGGGAGTTCTGGTTGATGATGGAATAGAAAAAATTCTTTTAGATTATGGGACAAAAATTCAAGAAATTCCACCAAAATTTCCTCTGCCGATAAGTTGCATGCCTGATGCTTTGCTCCTTTCCCATTCCCATCTTGATCATTCAGGAGGAATTCCAATTTTTTTCAAAAATTCTAGTTTTCCTATTTTTGCAATAAGCGTCAATAAAGAGCTTGTAAGGCTGCTTTTGCTTGATTCTATAAAAGTGAGTAGAGAAGAAGGAGTAGAACTTCCTTTTAAGAAAAGCGATGTGAAAAAAACTATAAAGAATTTTTTACCAGTTAACTTTAGAGAAAGTTTTAAAATTCACAATGCTGAAATAACTTTTTTTGACGCTGGTCATATTCCAGGTTCTGCCATGATATTTCTTGACTTTAGAGAAAAATCTTT
>JBBITC010000056.1:0-4534 GCA_037440965.1 Candidatus Aenigmatarchaeota archaeon
AGATTTGATTAAAGATTGGGAAGAGGTTGAAGAAACTTATGAATATAACATTCAATTCTATAAGCGCTATCTTATAGATAAACAAATTGAACCAATGAATTGGATTGTTGTCGAAGGAGAAGTTCCAAAAGATGAAAAAATTCAGATTAATAAAATTATTAATGCAAACTCTGTTGAACCAATTAAGCTTGAAAAAGGAGTTAAGTTTAAAGTTTTAGCTTTTGATACAGAGTGGGTTGAAGAAAACGGCAGAACAAAGCTAATAATGATAAGCCTTGCTTGTAATGATAACGATAAAAAAGTTTTAACTTTGCATGAGTGGGAGAAAAAGCCAAATTATGTCGAAGTTTTGAACAATGAAAAAAGATTGATTGAAAGATTTGTTGAAATTGTAAGAGAAAAAGATCCTGATTTTTTAGTCGGTTATAATTCTGATGGTTTTGATTTCCCAAAATTGAAGGAAAAGGCAAACGAGCTTAAAATTAGTTTAACTCTCGGAAGAGACGATACTCCTATTCATTTAGTAAGAAGAGGAAGAATAAGCTCGACAAAATTAAAAGGTCGTGTGCATATAGATTTGTTTAATTTTATTAGCCATATATTGTCTGCTTCTATGAAAAGTGAAGTTCTTACTTTGGATGAAGTAGCTCAAGAATTACTTGGTTTGGGAAAAAAGGAAATGGAATATAAGGAAATGGTTGAAATTTGGAGAAAGAAGGAAGAGCTTGAAAGATTAGCAGAATATTCTCTTTGGGATTCTGAACTAACTTTAAAATTATCTGATTTAATTCTTCCTCAAATATTCAGCTTATCTAAGCTTACAGGTCAATTACCTTTTGACACTTCTCGTTATACTTATTCTCAATTAGTTGAAGCTTTTTTTATGAGAAAAGCCTTTGTCGATAATGTACTTATTCCAAACAGGCCAAAAACAGAAGAAATAGAAAGAAGAAAAATGGCCCCAATTTATAAAGGCGCTATAGTTATTGAACCAAAAAAGGGAATTCATTCAGATATTTTGGTTTTTGACTTTAGGTCATTATATCCAACAATAATTGTTTCTCACAACATTTCTCCTGAAACTTTTAATTGTGGACATGAAGAATGCAAAGAAAAGAATAAAGTTCCTGAAACAAAATGGCATTTTTGTATTAAAGAAAAAGGTTTTATATCAAAAAACTTGGAAGAGCTGATAAAAAAAAGACAAAAAATAAAGGAAATGATGGAAAAAGTAAAAAAGGAAACTGAAGAATGGAAAAAGCTAGATAACATGCAATATGCGTTAAAAATAATTTCAAACGCAACCTATGGCTATCTTGGATTTTTCAGTGCAAGATGGTATAAGAGAGAATGTGGTGCTTCGGCTGCAGCATTTGGAAGATATTATATAAGAAAAGTTATTGAAATGGCAAAACAAGAAGGATTTGAAATAATTTATGGAGATACTGATTCTCTAATGGTAAAAATAACTGAAAAGCAAGAAACTAAAAAATTGATAAAAATTGGAGAAAGTTTTGAGGAAAAAGTAAACAAAAAGTTACCTGGAATAATTGAGCTTGAATTTAGAGGTTTGTATGAAGGTGGTATTTTTACTGCAAGAAGAGTGGGAGAAATTGGCGCAAAGAAAAGATATGCTTTAATAGATTATTCTGGTAACTTAGAAATAAGAGGATTTGAAACTGTAAGAAGAGATTGGTGCAATCTTTCAAAAAAAATTCAGCGTGAAGTTCTAAAAACGATATTAAAAGATAAAGATCCTGCTAAAGCTATTCAGCTAGTAAGAAAAACTATTAAGGAAATTAAAGAAGGTAAAGTGCCGCTAGAAGATTTAATAATATATGAACAAATTACTCGCCCTTTAAGTCAGTATGAACAAATTGGTCCGCATGTGAGAGCTGCACAAAAAGCAAGGTTAAGAGGAAGAAGTATAGGAGAAGGTATGGTAATAGGTTTTGTTATTGTTAAAGGAAAGGGAAGTATTGCAGAAAGAGCTGAACCGTTTGAAGATGTTAAACCTAAGGAATATGATTCTGAATATTATATTCATCACCAAATACTTCCTGCAAGTATGAGAGTTTTAAAGGCTTTGGGCTATACAGAAGAGCAAGTTTTAAGTGGAAGCATAGGGAAAGGTTTAGAAAAATTTGTTAAAAAATCATCTGTTAACAACCTTAAGTAAATCTGCCTTTGTTATTATTCCTATTATTTTTCCTTTTTTGCTAACTAGAACAGCATGATTGTTTTGGAGTAGAGTTAAAACTGAAGAAAGGGGTTCTTTTTCTGTAACTGTCGGGAACGCTTCTTCCATAATTTCCTCAACCTTTTTATTTAAAAATTCAGAAGGATTTTTACCTTTTGCAATTTGGTCAAGAATTGTTTTTTCTGATATACTACCAATAAAATTATAACCGTTTGAAACAGGAAGTTGTGAATAGCCATACTTCCTCATAAGCCTAACTGCTTTTGAAACTTTTTCATTTTTAAGTAAAAAAACAACTTTAGGAGTTAAAATTTTTTCTGCAGTTATTTGACTTTTTCTTTCCAAAGCTTCTAAAGAATCAAAAATTTTTTTAACAATACTATAGCTTGGGTTTACTTTTCCAGACTCAATTTTTGCTATTAAAGATTGGCTTGTTCCAGAAACAAAAGCTAAACTTTTTTGAGTCAAACCAAGATTTTTCCTCCTTTTCTCTATTTCTTCTATTTCTGGCAACATATTCCTATAAGAATATTTTTTTCATAAAAATATTAATAAAAGAATTTCTAACCTATAAAAATGAGAAACATAGTTATAGAAGAGCTCAAGCAAGTCCCGATGGATGAACAAAAAATCGAAATAGTGGAAAGAAAAGGATTGGGTCATCCTGACTATATATGTGATTCTATAATGAATCAAATATCAGTAAACTTAAGTAAATATTATGTAAAAAAATTTGGCGCTATTCTTCATCACAATATTGACAAAGCTCTTTTGGCAGCAGGAGAGGTAGAAAATAAATTTGGCGGTGGTAAGATTAAAAAACCTATGCTTCTTGTTATAGGCGACAGAGCAACCTATTTCGCAAACAATGAAGAAATTCCTGTAGAAGAAATTGCTATCTCTACTGCAAAAGATTGGTTTAAGAGCAACTTAAGATTTGTTGACCCAGAAGAACATGTAAAATATCAGGTTGAACTTAAGCAAGTCTCTTCAGCCTTAGGGAGTATCTTCAATAAAAGAAAAGAAACTCTTGGGGCCAACGACACCTCTGCTACAGTAGGTTATTCACCTTTGAGTAAAACCGAAAAGACTGTTCTTGAGATTGAAAAATACCTGAATTCAAAAGAATTCAAAAAAGAATTTCCTGAATCTGGAGAGGATGTTAAAGTCATGGGTATAAGAAATGATAATAGCTTAGATTTAACGATAGCGATGGCTTTTGTTGATAGATTTATAGATTCTGAGGAAACTTACTTTAAAAGAAAAGAAGAAATAAGAGATAATATCATAGAATATTTGAATTCTAATTATAATTTCAAAAAGTTAAAAGTAAATATAAACACCCTTGATGAAAGAGGGAAGGGTGAAGCTGGATTATTTTTGACTGTTGGAGGAACGTGCGCAGATGGTGCTGATTCTGGACAAGTTGGAAGAGGCAATAGAGTTAATGGTGTGATTCCTTTAAAAAGACCGACGAGCTCAGAAGCTGCTGCTGGAAAGAACCCAATCTCACATGTAGGAAAAATATACAATTTGCTTTCTTACAAGCTTGCTGATGAGATTTACAAAAAAGTTACAGGTTTAAAAGAAGTTTATGTATGGCTAGTAAGTAAAATAGGTTTACCTATAGACGAGCCTGCGATGGTAGCTACTCAAGTTATCTTAAAAGATAAAAATTATTTGAAAGATGTCTATAAAGAAATTGAAGAAACGATAAACAACCAACTAGAGAATATAAATAAATTCTGTATGAAATTAGCCACAGGAAAATACAATATATGCTAAACTCTTAATTTAGGCCCTTTAACTAAAAATTGGGAAATAACGTTTAGTGATTTTTTATCAATTCTGTATTTATTCTCATATTTATCCAAAAATTTTTCTTTTTCCAGTTTCATTAAATATTCTTTAACAATTTTTCTTTGCCTTATTGGAAATTTAGATAGCAACACCTCTAAAGGAATGTACTTCCTAGTTGAACCTTTTGCCAATACAAACAAAGAAAGCAAAATTGACTTTTCAAATTCTGTTAGCATATCCAACATATGTTGTATAGGAGTAAATAAACTTTTCGGTCACAAACAAGTTAAATATTTAAACTCTTTCCCCAACTATTAATTGAAAAATTCAAAGGGGAAAAAATGCCAAAAAAATCAAAGGCTGAAGAAAAAATCTATAGTTTTGTTTGTCAAAATCCTGGAATGTGTACCTACGAAATATCAAAAAGATTGAAAATGAGCGGGGGTAGGGTAAGATATTTTCTTTCTAGGCTTCAAAAGAAAGGTTTAGTTAGGTTCAAGTTTGACAAGAAAAACCCTAGAATTAAAAAGCTTA
>JBBITC010000057.1:0-4516 GCA_037440965.1 Candidatus Aenigmatarchaeota archaeon
TTGAAATAGATTTTATTACATCATCCCTAGCTATTATCCCAACTATATTATTTTTCTTGTCAATAACAGGAAGCCTTTTAACTTTGTATAAAGTCATTAGCAAAACTGCTCTGTCCAATCCATCATCTTCATTAGCAACTATAACAACTTTTTTCATTATTTCCTTTACTTTTGTTACTCCCTTTTCTTGTAAAGCACCTTCATCGATAGCCAACAAATTCTTCTTTCCAACTAAATCCAAAATATCAGCTTCAGTTATTATCCCAACAATCTTTCCCTCTTTAACAACAGGCAAGCCAGAAACTTTTGATTCGGTAAGAATCTTTACTGCTTCCATTATGCTCTGCTCTGGTGAAATTGTTATAACATTTTTTGACATTACATCTTTTACTTTAAGCATACTTATCTAATAATTAATTTTATTTTTTTAATTAAAATTTAGCAAGGATTTAAGTCAGGGTTAAACAAAAGCTGGTATTTCATCAAACGTTGTTGGTCATCTACACTATTATCTATCCTAAACCAGCTTGGCATTTCTGGGTTATCAATATAATAGCAATTTAGGTGAACAGAAGTGTTAAAATAGAGAAAATCTACAAGAGTTTTATTTTCTACAGTTGTAAAACCTAAAGCCTTTAGCCTATTTATGTTAACAAAACTTTCAAGTCCTATGTTTTGACTTGCCATGCTTTTGTATAAATCGCTTGCTACCAAACTTCCTTCAAGTCTATCTAAAAAGCTTGGACCGAATAAAGAAGAATGGAAATAGCCATTTTCTGTATCGTTAGCAAGATTCTCAAAATGAAAAGTACCTGGAGGAAGTTCGTAAACATGAATATTTTCAAAAGGACATTTCCAAATAGTTTTTCTATACCTTCCTTGAGTAAGCAAAGGAATTAAAGGGTCTTCCATTCCTTCAATAGAAATTAAAACTTCCTTTTGTCCATCTCTATAAATCCTTATAGTTTCAGTATTGTCTGAAATGTTTATGGTAAAATTGAGTCTAAAAATAATATTAAAACTATCATAAGGCCTTATTTCTATTTTACTTGTGTTTATCTTAAACTTAAAGGTTTTGTTTGCCTTTTCCTCTATCACTTCCGTCCAATAACTTATGGAGTTATTGAACATAAAATCATTCTTACTTCCGTCAAGAGTTCCGTTTTGAGCTAACTCAAAAATTTTATCTATAGCCTCTCCTTGAGGAAATGGTTCTCCTCCCAAAGTAACATTATCAACAGCTGCGACCAAAGCTCTTTTTCCTGTAATTCTTAAAGCTCTTTCTATATCATCTTCAACATTCTTTGCAAAATAGTGTAACTGGTCTGAAATTATTTTTTCTGCCGTATCTTTTCTTAAAGAATAAGAAATGCTTGAATAGGTTAGCAGAATTGCTATTATCGAAGCTACCATTAAAATCGAAATTATTGTGTAAATTAAGCCTTTCATACCCACACCTTTATTTCTAGATTAGTTGGTCCCCACAGAGAAGGAACTGCTGCAACATAAAGTGTTTCAAAAATTATGTCTGGAGTTATCATTATATCTATTGGATTGTTTTGAGTCCCTGGCCATTCATCTCTATTTAAAGACAAAGGATCTTCAGGTAAAGCAGTGCCAATAAAGTTAAGTTGATCTAAAAGTTTGAGAAAAGCATAGTCAACTGCATTATGTGTAATGTTTAAATCTTGAACTATCCCTAAAGTTGAGTTAAATTTAGGAAGATTTTTACCTATGGTTACTGCATAACTTCCATCAGGATTTCCATCATGATCTTTATCATAATAAACTGTTATGTTTCTTCCTTCAATATAAGGAAAAACTGGAGAGTAAGTTGTGAAGGATTTTACGCTTGCAGTATATATTGCTCTGTCTTGAGGAGAACATTCTGAAGTTTCTGTTGTCGGTCCAACACCAAGCTTAAGACCTAGTATGTTATTTTCATTAGTTTTGATATAACTAGCCAGAAATTGAATGTAAAATGGATCTCCAAGATATACATAATCACTACCAAAGTCATTAAGGTCCCAGATCATCTTCCAATTGTTGGCAGAATTATTAATAAATAAACTTTTAGACCAAAAATCAGCAGAATAAGAAGTTCTTACTATTTCATTAATCTTTAATTGAGAAGGAACAAAAAATGTTCCATTACAACCTGTCCCACCAAAAGGTTTAGTTTCTAACTTTAATGAAATCTCGCCATAAGCAAAAGGTGGTACTTCTGGAATATATTCAAATTCTATATAAGAGCTTGGTAATAGAAAATTATCATAAACTTCTGTACTTATAACTGCAATTTGCCTAACAAAAGATTGTTCAACTATTTTTTTGGCAATTTCTCTAAATATGTTCTTAAGTTCTTCGGCATTAGCTCCTGCATAATACTCACCATTTCCACATTGAGCCATACTAGAAAATGTCCAATCAGCAGTTGGGCAATTAACAACAAGAAATCCTACTGAATAGACTGTTGCGTTTAAATCCCTATTAACTCTACAAGCTGAATAATTTGCATTTTGCATCGCACATTCACAACCAGTATAGGGTGATGAAGACGGATCTCCATCCCAAGTAGTACAGTCAGATTGAAAACCACCACAACACTGATAACCAGTAGTACTTGTGCCATTACATGGTCCATGTTGGCAATAACCTGTAGGTGTACATCTATACCCAGTAATACCATCACTCATAACAACAACAAATTTCTTCCTAGAAGGATCACTAAAAGAATTTAACAACTCATAAGCTCTGTTTATTCCGCAACAAATGCAAGTACCACCACTTGGAGAGTTTGGATATGTATTATTTATATGATTTATAAGCTGTTGTTTAGAGAAACTTAAGTTAGGAGTAAATACATTTGCATTGTTATTAAAACCAACTAATCCCATTCTATTGTTTGTATTATTCATGATTATTTCTATGAACTCTATATCTAAACATTTTGCTAGGCTTATTCTTCTTGTTGTATTATCATATAAAAGAGAGTCGTCACAAGCTCTTACGATACCATTATTACTGTCATTAAGACGCCATTGCATACTTCCTGAAAGATCTGTGATAAGAATTACATCAGCATTTCCTTCCATTAATATTTGTGTAAGATTTGTTCCCATCCTAAGTGGTACGGTTTTAGAACTCAAATCTTTATAACTTATACTATACTCTTCTAAAATTTCACTTATGGTTTCATTTGATATATCAACAACTTGAAGTAAATCACTGCCAGAGCTATTGAATACAGTAATATTTCCTATGTTAAGAAAAGTATAATTTTTGTTAAAAAACTCTAAGTGAATTTTCACAGATGTTATATTGCCAGGAACATAGAAAGAATCATACAGATTTATAATCCCATAAGTTCCAGGAAAATAATACCTTTTAGTATTAACAAGCTGTGGTGTCATTTCTGTTGTGTCATAAACTACTTTAATATAACCTCCACCAATGTAAGAAATGTTAATATTTCCAGTAAAATTAAAATCAAAAGTAGTTTCATTTTCATAACCTTTGTTTATTTGATTCAAGCAATTCTCATCAGTAATTAAAAAGCTATCAACTGCAAAATAGCCTGTAGAAGTTTTGTTAAAAACACCACAAAAACTTTTGTTTATATAAAGTGTAAAGTTACTTCCAAAACTTCCTTCTATATAAATTGAAGAAATTGAAGCATCTGAAGGAATATCCCTAATAATTGCAGTCAAATTGCCTTGACCAACAAAACCTCCAAAGTAAAAGTAGGAAGCAGTATTTTTCCCTAAAATTTTTTCTAAGTAGGCTCTTGCTGTATAGCCTTCTATAGGCTTACCAATAGCATAACCTGAAACAGTGGTTTTTGAAACTGAGAGCAAGCTTTTTATTGGTTTATCCCTTTTTGCTATAGAAGTTCCGTCCATAGAAACCTCATAGCCTAAATTCTCAGGAATCGTTAAGTTGAGAATAGACTCTGTTATGTTTCTTGCTTCTTCTACACTTCCATTGACCCATAAGCTTCCTATGACATCGAGCAAACTTTTATCTAAATCTTCTTCTCTTAAAATTCCTCTATCTTTCAAATCCTTTATTGCTGGAAACTTATCAATAACATAGGAAACTTTTGATTTTATCAAAAGCTCTAAAGCATCTTGGGAAGAATAATGGAACCTTTCATAAGTTTGATGTTGAACAAAGGAGGTCGTAGCTATAAAAGAAATTACTATGGCAAAAATTATCAGTAAAGAAATTGCCATTATCGCTTCCAATGAAAAAACTATTCCTTTCATTCTATCGCCATGCTATAATTTGCATCATCGCTAACTCATTTTCTCTTGGTGGAAGTGGGCATGAAGGAAATATACCTATGACCATATAATTACTTGGACAGCATCCTGGTACAGAAGGATGAATCCCATCAAAATAAAGTGTAACATTGCCTTTTTCTCCTCCCAACTCAGCTACCCAAACTTCAAGTACAAATGCGTCTCCTGGGTTTAATATATCCTGCGTACCTGGAGATGCCTGAAACTCTACT
>JBBITC010000058.1:0-4488 GCA_037440965.1 Candidatus Aenigmatarchaeota archaeon
AACATGGAGAACACAAATTGAAAAATAAGCTTCTAAGAATTATTTGAAAAACAAGGCTTGCCTAAAATTTTTCTTTTTTATTTTTACTTTTTATAGTAAATATTATGGAGGAAGAAATACTAAAGCACTGTTTGATAAATGCTGTAAAATATGGAGGGAAGGCTAGAATTGATGCTGTTTTAGGAAAAATCTTAGCAGAAAACCCAAACCTAAAGGAAAAAAGAAAAGAAGTCTTGAAAAAAATAAAGGAAATTGTTAAAGAAGTTAATTCTCTAAGTCTGGAGGAGCAGAAGAAAAAGTTAGAAGAATTGGGAATAGAAATAGAAAAACCAAGAGTTGAGAAAAAAGAACTACCTCCTTTACTAAACGCTGAAGTTGGTAAAGTATTTATGAGACTTGCGCCTTATCCTTCAGGACCTTTACACATAGGAAATGCAAGAATGGTAATACTAAATGACGAGTATGTTAAAAGATATAAAGGAAAACTTTTTTTGGTTATAGATGATACTATAGGCTCAGAAGAAAAGTTTGTAATACCGGAAGCTTACGAGATGATTATCGACGGACTTAAATGGCTTGGAGTAAAATGGGACAATCTTATATACAAATCTGATAGGTTGGAAATTTTCTATCAGCATGCTGAAGAATTAATTAAAAAAGGCTTAGCATATGTTTGTGAATGCGATGCTAGCGCACTAAGAAAGAATAGAGCTATGAGTTTAGAATGTATCCATAGAAATCAAAGCGTTGAGGAAAACTTAGAAAAATGGAAAAAAATGTTGGAAGGAAGATATAAGGAAGGTGAAGCTGTCCTAAGGCTTAAAACTGATATGAAACATCCTAATCCTGCCTTTAGAGATAGAGTTCTTTTCAGAATAGTTGAAAGAGAGCACCCAAGAGTTGGAAAAAAGTTTAAAGTCTGGCCACTTTTAGAATTTAGCTGGGCTGTTGATGACCAACTTTTGGGAATTACTCACATTCTAAGAGGAAAAGATCTTGTGATTGAAGATATGGTAGAAGAGTTCATTTGGGAAAAACTTGGATTAAGAAAGCCTGTTTTTGTTCATTATGGTTTGTTAAACATAAAAGAGATGAAGCTAAGTAAAACTGAAGCAAGAAAAGCGATAGAAAGAGGTGAATTTTTTGGATGGGATGACCCAAGAACATGGAGCCTGCAATCTTTGAGAAGAAGAGGTATACAACCAGAAGCAGTAAGGAAATTTATAATAAATATGGGTTTAAGTCTAGCTGATATCAGCGTGCCTGCTGAAATACTTTATGCTGAAAATAGAAAAATTATAGACCCTATAGCAAACAGATATTTTGCTGTTCTTGAACCAGAAGAAATCTCTGTAGAAAAAGCTCCAAAGATTAAAGAAGTTAAAATTCCATTTCACCCAGACTTCCCTGAAAGAGAAAAAAGAAAACTACCTGTAAAAACAGATAAAATATACGTGGAAAAAGAAGATTTTAAAGAATTTAGAAACAAGGAAGTTGGACTTATAAACCTTTTTTCTGTTAAACTGAAGAAAAAAGCTGAATTTATTAGTGAAAAAATAAAAATGGAGATCCAAAAAATACAGTGGGTTTCGGAACCAAATGTGAAGATTAAATTAATCATGCCAAACGGCTCAGTAAAGGAAGGGATAGCTGAACCTGAAGTAAAAAATTTAAAAAAAGACCAAATAATTCAACTTCAAAGAATCGGTTTTGCTAGGGTTGATGAAGTAAACGAAGAAAATATTGTTCTATTTTTTGCTCATAAATAGTAAAATACAAAAAGTATATAAACCTTCTAATATGTATAGAATTTGATAGTGGCAATGAGGTGATGGTATGCCGAAAGCCTATGTAAAATTTAATGTACCAAAAGAATTAAGCAATAAAGTTTTACAAACTGTTGAAGTTGCAAGAAATACTGGAAAAATAAGAAAAGGGACGAATGAAACGACAAAAGCTGTTGAAAAGGGTTTGGCAAAGTTGGTTGTAATAGCTGAGGATGTCGAACCTGAAGAAATCGTAATGCATCTTCCTCCTTTGTGTGAAGAAAAAGGAATTCCGTACGTTTATGTTCCTAGCAAACAAGACCTTGGAAGGGCTGCTGGTTTGGACGTTGGTTCAGCGTCTGTTTGCATTGTTGAGCCTGGAGAAGCAAAAGAAAGTTTAAAAGAAATTGTTGAAAAAGTTTCAGAGATTAAAGGATAAAAATGGCTAAAGATGCTTATCCTGCAGAAGTTTTACAATTATTAGGAAGGACTGGAGTTAGAGGTGTCACTCAAGTAAGGTGTAAAGTCTTGGAAGGGCCTGATAAAGGAAAAATACTAATAAGAAATGTTTTAGGACCAGTAAGAATTGGAGATGTATTAATGCTTAGAGAAACTGAAATGGAAGCTGCTGCAAAGATGGTAGAATAGGGTTTTTTATGAAGTGCAGCTTTTGCAATAGAAATTTTAAAATGAACAAGGGAAAAATGTTTGTAAGAAGTAGTGGAGAAATTCTTTATTTTTGTAGTTCAAAATGTGAGAAAAATTATTTTTTGGGTAGAGAGGCAAAGAAGTTAAAGTGGACTTTTAAAAAATAACCTTTGGGATTTAGATGAAAGTAGGAATTGAAGTTAGAGATAAAGATATTTATACAATAGTGGAAATTTTAAATTCCTACTTGAATGAAGAAGTTGAAATTGAAAACATTTTGAAAAAAATGTTGGTTAGAAATGTTGGTTCTTCAGACTTACTTTTTATAATATTACAAGAACTGGAAAAAAGAAAAATAATCGAAGGAAAAGAAGGACAAATAAAAATAAAGAAGGAAATAAAAGATTTTGAAAATATTTTAAAAAAAATAAAATTTATAGCAAGTAAAAATAGAAAGCTCTTTGTCACTCCTTTAGAGGTTGGAAAATTTTACCAGTGCCCTAGAAGACTTTTTTTGGAGAAAATTGTTTTAGCTAAGGAGTTTAAAGAAGAAAGGGGTAAAACTTGGGACGGAGAAGCAATTCACTTAGCTTTAAACATTTTTATAAAAAATCTGGCAGAAACACCAATAGAAAATGTTGTCGAGTATTGTGTGAATGTTGCTATGAAAAAATATGAAAAGAAAATTACATTAAGCAGAGAAAGTTTGAAAGATTTTATTCTCAGATTTTATGATCTTTTAAGTGAAGAAAAATTCACGAATTTGTTTACAGAAAAAACACTTTTTTCTTTCAAAGTTGGTTTGGTTGGAACCCCTGATATAATTGGAATTAAAAATGGTGAAATTATACCAATAGATATAAAACTTGGAAAGATTAGTAGGAAGGGGGTGAAGGAAGAACATTTACTTCAAAGTGTGGGAGAAGCTATATTGATCGAAGAATTTTTCAGAAAAAAAGTAAGTAAAATTTATCTGATATTTTTTGAGTCAAGGGCGTTAGTTAAAATAGATGTAGATGAAGATATTAAAAGAAAGTTTTTAAAATATAAAAAAGAAATAGAGATGACTTGTAAAACTGGGTCTGTGCCAGAAAAAGGCAGAATTCCAAACTTGGAAAGAAGAGTATGTTTAGGATGTCATGTTAAAAAAAGTTGTGAAAACATAGAAAATTTGAAAAGGATAAGCTAGATGGGCCGGTAGATCAATGGTAGATCGCCACCTTGGCATGGTGGAGGTTCTGGGTTCGAGTCCCGGCCGGTCCATACGCTTTAAATATTTTAAAAGTTTTAAAAATACTTCTACAGATTATAGATAAGTGAGAAAATGGGAGTAACAAAAGTTAGAGTAGAAGAAGAAGAGAAGCCGAAAGTTAAGGAAAAGCCGAAAGAAGAAGTGAAGAAACCAAAAGAAATTAGAGGAATTGTTAGAGTTTTGAACACTGACTTGGATGGGGAAAAACCTTTGATTAATGCTTTAAGAAAAATAAAGGGAATAAACTTTACACTTAGCAAGGCAATTTGCCAAGCCTCTGGCTTTAACCCGAAAACTAAGCTTGGAAGTTTAACTGAAAGTGATATTCAAAAAATAGAAAAAATAATCAAAGATCCTTTAAGTTATGGAATTCCTTCTTATCTTTTGAATAGAAGAAAAGATAGAGAAACAGGGAAAGATATTCATTTGTCAGGAGTAGATGTTGATGTTTATAAAAAATTTGACATTCAAAGGATGATTGATTTAAAAACCTATAAAGGAGTAAGGCATATGCTTGGTTTACCTGTTAGGGGACAGAGAACAAGAAGTTCTTTTAGAAAAGGAAGAGTTGTTGGTGTTGTAAGAAAAGCTATAAAAATTACTGCAGAAAAGAAAGAAGAAAAGAAGTGATTGAATGAAAAAACAGAGAAAAAAATACGAAGTGCCAAAAAGACCTTGGGATAAGGAAAGAATTGAAAAAGAAAAAAAATTGAAGAAAGATTATGGATTGAAAAGAAAGAAAGAAATATGGAGAGCATAAGCTTTACTAAGAAAATATAGAAGAATAGCAAGGGATCTTATAGCAAAAAAAGATAAAGAATC
>JBBITC010000059.1:0-4480 GCA_037440965.1 Candidatus Aenigmatarchaeota archaeon
TTGTTTTTTTGAATGAAAAAATAAGGCAAAAAAGAGTGGGAGCATTAAAAATAAATTTTTAATATTAAAAAATTAATTAAAATTATGCCGTTTTTGGTAGAAGAGGGAAAAGAGCAAAAAGCCTACGAATCTTTGCTAGTTTCAAACCCAAAAGTTTTTAGTTGCTTAAGCAATGATTTAGCCTTAAAAATAATTTCTCTTTTGTCAAAAAAGCCTGCATGTGCTATGGATATTGCCAGAAAATTGAAAGAACATGAACAAAAAATATATTATCATCTAAGAAATTTGGAGGAAGTTGGTATAATTAAACTAGAAAAAACTGAAGAAAGAGTTGGAGCTATAGCAAAAATTTATTCTGTAGCTTATCCTGTTGTTTCATTCAAGATTTTTGATGGAAAAGAAATAATAAATCAAAAAATAAAAGTTAGAGAGTTTAGATTTTTTAAATCTTTTATAAAAGATGGGAGGCTTGATGCAACTATAATTATTGGTTCTCCTGACCCTCATGGAAAATATGGAGCACAAGCTTCAGATGGTTGTTGTGCAATAGATTTAGCTTTATTTTTGGGTAGTTTGATAAAAGATGTTTCTGCAAATTATAAGTTAGATACAGAAATTAAAGAAAATGATTTAAAAGAAAATTTGATTTTAGTAGGTGGGCCAAAAGCGAACATAATTGTTGAAAGAATAAATAAAAATTTGCCGATTTATTTTGATTTTCATCGAGAATGGAATATAGTTTCTCCTTTTTCAAAACAAGTTTATGTTGAGGATGAGATTGGAATAATAGAGAGAATAAAAAATCCTTTTAATGAGGATAAAGAGATTATTGTTTTAAGTGGAAAAAGGTTTAAAGGTACAAGAGCTGCAATAATTGGTTTAATGAACTATCTTGAAGAAGTTGAAAAAGGGAACAATTTTGCTCAAAATATTATAGCAAAAGTAGTTTTAGGCGTAGACAAAGATTCTGACGGAAGAGTTGATGATGTTAAGTTTTTAGAATAGACTTTTATCTTTTTTTGTTAGTTTTAATTATATGGTTTTTCAAAAAGAATCTCCATCAAGAAAATTAATCGATACTTCATTTGTTTGGGAAAAGAAAGATGGGTATTATGCAGTTATAGATATAATGAGTAGAGTAGATTCAGCAGTTCTTACAACTGTAGCTTATAATCTGTATGAAAATTACCCTGAATTTTCTGTTTCAGATTTAAAAAAATATTTGAAACTTAGAAATCTTCCAAATCCTGATGGTTTTAGTTTGGTAAATGAAAAAGAGTCTTGCTATGAAAATTTAGAAGCGATGGTTTTAGTAAGAGCTTTAACAAAAAAAAGGTGGGAAAAGAAAGAGTACAATCGAGTTAAAGTTAAAAATCTTGTTTTAAACGACGAAAGTTTTGAAAAAAAGGCAAATTCGTTAAAAAGTCTTAAAGTTAGTTGTGGTTGTGCCAGGACTGATTATCAAAGTATCTGCAGACCTGCATGGTACCAAAGAAGGATATTTAGAGACCAAAGAAGTTATAAAGATATTCCAAGCTCTTATATAGATTCTGTTTTTTGCAAGCATGTGCACATAGCTTTAGATTGGCTCTATTTATTTTACGGAACAGCTAACTTTGATTATTTTGGTCCTTCCCCACATGTAATAAAAACATCTAAAATTGTAATTAAAGATTTTTTAAAACTCAAACCAAGATATCCAGATTATAAGTTAAACCAACTATACCTGAGTGAGTTAAGAAGAGAAGGTATCAACCTGAACGAACCGCTTTTAAAGTTTATCTGGTATTAAATTTCTCCCCCATGATCGATTAGCCAATTTTCTATCGCCTTTTTTATATCTATTACCGTTTCTTCTCCTGATGGTAATCTTCTTTTAACAGTTATAGGTATCATCTTATTTTTGAATTCAAGTTTTGTTATTTCTATAGGATTAGCTTCTTTTTCAACTTTAACTAATATAGGAGCTCCTAAAGAGATTTGTAAAGCTCTTGCCCCAAGTAAGCGTGCAGCTTCAAACCTTGTTAACCTATCTTTAGGCCATATCAAAATCTCACCACAAAAAAAGTTTGCTCATTTTTCAACCTCATTTTAAATATTTAAATTTTATGTGTTTTTAAACTTTAAAATTTATGGTTTAAAGTGGTTTATATCCTTAAGTAAATCTATATGGCCTAAGAAAAGTTGTCTGCAGCAATATCTTTTAAGTCCCAAATCGTTCAAAACCTTCTCTTTTTCTTCTCCTGCATCTACTCTTTTCTTATATTCTTCATATAAATGGCCGACAACTTTTCCACAAGTAAAGCATCTTACCGGAATTATCAAAACCATCACCTTAATAATTCTATTAGATGATTTTGTTAATTTAAATGGATTTCGGTTAAGTTTTAAACTCTTTCATTACTATTTTTGCGTTTTCTTTTATCCATTTTTCAAGCTTTACTTTTTTTAAATCTTTAAATTTAATCCAAGCAAAGTTGCTGTTTTCTTTACTCAATTTAACTTCCCCTTTTTCATATTCACAAAGATAGTTAATAACTATTCTCCATACTTTGTTTTTCTTGATACTCCAAACAGAAATCGGTTTAATTAGCTTCACATCAAGACCTGTTTCTTCTTTCACTTCTCTCAAAACTGATTTCTTAGAGTCTTCATAAGCTTCTATTCTCCCTCCAGGTAAAGTTCAGCTACCTTTTTTTCCAATTTCATCTTGCATTGCTCTTTTTACGATTAAAAAACTTTTATCTTTTACAACAAGAGCTGTGGTTCAAATTTGAACTTCCATTAAGCTCGCCTTATTTTATTTATTTCTTTAAGAAGATTTTTAATTAAAGGATTTTTTATCTTTTTATTAGCATCTTCAAAAAATTCCTGCAAATTTTTATAGCCTTGATTTTCATAGATACTGGCCTGTAAAACCATTTCAAGACAGTCAACCTGTTTTACAAGTTTTGCTTCCTCCGAACTTTCTTCTTGAAATTCTTTCCATAAATTTATGTAATCTTTCCCTTTCGATATTTTAGAAAAAATTTTAATTATTGCCTCTTCTTCCATCTTTCTCTTTTCTTCCTTACTAATTTTATCAGAAGGAGTAATATCTCCAGAATAAATTTCACATAAGTCATGAATTAAAGCCATTTTAACAATTTTAATTTTATCTAATTCTGGAAAAAATTTTTCTGTTAGAAAGTAAGAAAGAATAGCAACAGCAAAGCTATGGTCTGCTACACTTTCACATCTTTCTTTCGGTACATTTCTTAACCATCCTTTCCTATAGATTTGTTTTAAATGGTTTAACTCATAGTAGAATCTTATTATTTCGTTCACTTTCTTGTCTTCTATATACTTGATTGGTGGCAGGTTTTTTTCTTCCATATTTTTAATTTAAAAGTTATTTTTAATAGCGTTTATCTCTTACTCCTTTGTTTATGTCTTCTTGCTCCTTTTCTGCTTCTAGAGGGCTTTCTTGTTTCAGGCCTTCTTACATCAGCAACCAAAAGATTTCTGTCATAATCTAAAAATTTTCTTTTGAGTTCTTCACTTTTAGAGAATTCAACAAGTCCTGAAGCGATCGCCATTCTTACAGCATCTGTTTGACCAGTTATTCCACCACCATTTACTTTAACTTCAATATCAACTTTTTTTGATGTTTCATTAGCAATAACTAAAGGTTCCATTATTTTCATCCTTGCTAGTTCGGTTCCCCAAATTTCCAATGGTTTAGAATTTATTGTTATCTTTCCACTTCCAACTTTAACCTTAGCCCTAGCTATAGAGCTTTTTCTTTTTCCTACAGTTATTATCAGTTTTGGTTTTTCTTTTTTCACCATGTTTTCTTAGCTCCTAAAGCTAAAGAAAGCTCCTCTAAAGTTATATACTTACATTTGAGTTGGTTTGCATCTTTGCTAATTTTTTCAAACTTCTTATTTTTTAATTCTTCTGGAATGCCAATAAAAACTTTGAGGTTTTTGAAGGCATTTCTTCCTTTTGCTCTATCCCAAGGTAGCATTCCTCTTACAGTTGCCCTAAAAATTCCATCTGGAGTTCTTGGAAAGAAAGGACCGTGTTTAGGGTCACCACGCTGAATTTTTTCTAGATATTTTTTTATCGTGTACTTAGGGTTTCCAGAAATTACTGCTTTTTCACAATTGACAACAAAAACTTTTTCTCCTTTCAAAAGCTTTTTAGATATTTCTGAAGCGACCCTTCCGAGTATTTGATTTTCTGCGTCTATTATCATAAAATCACGTTATAATTTTTATCCCACTTCCTTTTGGATTTTCTTTCATCAACTCTTCTATACTTATGCATTTACCCCCAATTTTTTCAATTTTTTCTTTTGCCTTTTTGCTAAAACGCCAAGCAGCAACTTTTACAGGTTTTTTCAATTCTCCAGAAGCTAAAACTACTCCTGGAACCACAACACTTTCGTTCTGCTTAACGTTTCTTTCTATATCAGAAATATTTACTTCAACTTTTT
>JBBITC010000060.1:0-4427 GCA_037440965.1 Candidatus Aenigmatarchaeota archaeon
ATCCTTTAAACACTCTGGAACTTTTACCAAAAAGTATAAAAAGCAAACTTAGAAACCTTAAATAAACTCAAGCGATATACTTCAAATCCTTTTCATGCTCTTTATGAAGTTTCATATATCTTTCTAATTCTTTCAAAATCCACTTTCTTAATTTTTGTTCAGAGTTCAACTTTTTTCTTTTCTTTTTCATAATGAAATCCTTTCGAATTTAACCTTTAAATCCTTATTCTTCCATAAAAATCGAGGAACATTCCTTCTCAATTTCTTAAATCTTTCACTTAAAGCATGTGAAACTATTGGCAAAGCAATAGTGGCATCAGTATAACAAGTAGCTGTTCGTGAACTTCTAGACTCTTTGCCCCAGCTTATTGCTTCTTCAAAAGTGCAACCAGATAGACCTCCCCATTGAGGAGAGTCTGTGGTTATTTGAATAGCAAAGTTATGATGCTTTTCGTGTCTTGTTTGATAACTTGCTATTACTGCAGTTTGTTGGATAAAGTTTTTCGGAGTTCCACCACCTATATATATTACACCACTATACTTTGTTTTTTCTCTTATTTTTGCCGTTTCATGAACGTCCTTAAGGGCATCGATAATAATGTTCTTTTTCGTTAAAGTGACTAATTCACCTCCAAATTTTATAGTTTTCTCTTTTTTTCTTCTGTTTGCCAACATAAGCGAAAATCCTATGCAGCTATCACCAAAAGCAGGACAAAAAATTGGAACACCATTTTTATAAGCTGAAATTATAATCGAATCCTTTTCTTTTCCATATTTTGTCAAAAATTTTCCAAGCAACTCAAAAACTTCTCTTGAAGAATACAGATGATTATCTTCTAACATTATGCTAAAAGGTCCAGAAATTATGTTATCAAGCTTATAAAATTTTTTTTCATCGGCAAAAACATCATATATCCTGTCAACCTTCATTTTTCTCAATTTAGTATCATCTACTACATGACTTCCCACAAAATGTTTCATCCCCATAGCTTCACAAAAATCATGATACATGTTTGCTCCAGTTGTAACTAAAACATCAATCATTCTTCTTTTAATAAGATAAGAAACTATTTTTCTCATTCCTGCTGGAACCATCGCTCCTGATAATCCAAACCAGATGATCAAATTCTTTCTTTTAAGCATCCTTGACCAAATCTCTATCACTTCTGCTAATTTTCTTCCTTGAAAACCTATATGTAGCATTTCCTGTGTTAAATCACTAATTTTTTTATCTGGCCAAACTTCTATAGGTTCTGTTGGACGAAGTAAAAATGTTTTTTTCATTTTTAATTAAAATATTATCAAATCAAAATAAAAAACTATCACTTATTTTACAAAATATGTAAAGAAGAATAGAAAAAAACTTTAAAAGGTAAAATGAAAAAATAAAATGGGTTCTATGAAAGTCTTTAAAAATATCAAATGCCCAAAATGCAAAAAACCTATTCCTTATAAAACTTTAAAACTGACCGAAGGAAGATGCAACCATTGTGGCTATATAATTGCATCCTCAATTCTTAGGTTTGCTAATAATGGTAATAAAAAAATTGATTAATATTTCTTTGCTATAAATTCTTATGGAAGAAGAAATTAAAGAGAAATATAAAAAGGCTTGTTCAATTTCTGAAGAGGTTAGAAATTATGCAAAAAGTTTAATAAAAGAAGGAGTAAAAGTTTTAGAAATCGCAGAGAAAATTGAAAAAAGAATAATAGAGCTAGGAGGTAAACCTGCGTTTCATGTAAATGTTTCCATAAATGAAATAACTGCTCATTATTCTCCTGACGTCAATGATCAAACAACAATTAAAGGAGAGGATTTAGTAAAAGTTGATATAGGGGTTCATGTAGATGGTTACATTTGGGATAGTGCGTTTACTTTATGTATAAATGAAAAAAACCATCCTCTTATAGAAACTTCTGAAAGAACACTTAAAGAAGCATTAAAACTAATCAAACCAGGCACAAAAGTTTTTGAAATCTCAGAAGTTGTAGAAAACATAATAACTGAAAATGGTTTTAACCCTGTTAGAAACTTATGTGGTCATGGTTTGGAACGTTTTAATCAACACGCTTATCCTAGCATACCAAACGGCAAAAATTCTATTATAGATGAGATAAAAGAAGGACAAGCGATAGCTATGGAAGTTTTTGTGACAAACGGCTCTGGATGGGTGAAAGAATCTTACCCTGTACTTATTTACAAATATAAACAAGATAAACCAATAAGACTTTGGGAAGGAAGAAAAATTTTAGAACTAGCAAAAACTAAATTTGAAAAATTACCATTTTCTAAAAGATGGCTTACAGGATTAATTAGCCCGATTAAAATTGACTTAGCTATTAGGCAACTTGTAGAGATGGATGCCCTAATAGAATATCCTATTCTTAAAGAAGAAACAAATGGCTTAGTGGCTCAAACAGAAGAAACTGTTTTAATTGATTAGTTGTAATTTATTTTGCATACCTGCTTCTGACTCTAGACCTTGCAGAAGAGAACTTTGCTATTAAACCTGAAAGTAAAAATCCACAATGAATGCATCTTCCTCTGGTTTTTCTAAGTTCTTTTTTAAGAACTTTTTTCCCGCACTTTGGACATTTAAGTGATTGCATATTATCTTATCCTTTTTGTCCAGTAATAAACTGAGTCTGCCTTATTCTTTTGTATTACCTTCTTTTCTTCTACTAAAACCTTAAGTTGATTTTTAACAGAGTTCAAGGAAACTATTCTCTTTACTTTTTCATTAACCTTAAAATTTATGGGTAAAATCTTTAGGGGAACTGGGGACTCATTTAAAACCTCTATTATAGCAGGCCCTAAAGAGGTATCCCGATTTTTGCTTTTCGCCATACATATAATATAGCTTTTCATATAAAAAAAGTTTAACATAAAAGTGAAAATTAACGCCAAAAAAGCTTTTTTCAGTTTAAAAATAGAAAAATGCTTAAAATTATTGCCTAAATCTTAAAAATAGAACCAAAATTTATTGTTACCAAAATAAAAAGAGGAAATTTATATCTTTTCTTGAATTAAAATTATATTTAGAAATCAATTCTCCAGTTGGCGCATTTAAGTGAGAAATATGAGAAAAGATAAGGTTCAAAACTTAATAAAAATAGTAAAATGTCTAAAACAATCTGAAGAAGGTTGGCTTTGGATAAGAGAAATAGCTAGAAGGACAAAACTCCATCATAAAACTGTTTCTCGGCTTATAAATACTCATTTATCTATGTTTGTGGATATCCAGAAGTTTGAACCATTTAATGTCCAAATGGTTAGAATTAAACCAGGAACTGATATAAATGGCATTTTTAGATTTTTATCTGTAATGGACAAGATTAGCTCTGAGAAAAAATAAAGAAATATATTGTTTTAAATATATAAAAAACTAAATAAATATATGGGAAAAATAGTTCCGAAATACATTGGCAAAGTAAATGTTCCTTGTAAAAAATGTCATAATTTAGTCAAAATGAATATTGATGAAAAAATCCAATATTGTCCTTTTTGTCATTCTAGATGGATTTAAGTTCGCTTAAAATCATTAAAAAGAAGGATTTGAAGCGCTTTGAATCGCTTCAGAACGATATTTTACCCAACCTTGACCTTCTCTTTCAAACCTTTCTATTTTATTTGTTCTTTTTGTCATGTTGGACAATAACCCTCTTAAGCCTGAAGTATCTTTCCAACCAAGACGTTGAGCAAGATCTCTATAACTTATTTCTCCATACTCTTTAACAATCGCTAAAACTTCTTCCATTTTTGGAGTTAATGGCAATTGAGACTCTATTTTTTCTATTTGAGTTATTAATTCAGTTTTTATAGGCTCCGGAGAAATTTCTGCTGTTTTTTTAAGATTTTCTAGTAAATTTTGAATTATTTCAAATTTTTTGGCAGTATTTTCGTCATGTTGTTTTAAAATTTCTTTTATTTCATTTATAGTTAATAAAGGGTGCTCAAATTTAGATAAAAACCATTCTTTAGAAATCATTTGAGTCTCGATTCTATTTAAAGAGGCTTCTATTTCTTTTATAGCCCTACTTGTATATCCAGCAGCAATTCCTAATTGAAGTGAATCCTTTTCCAATTCAAGAGTTTCTGGCTTAGAAATTTCTGCTTCATTTTGACTCGGTTTTTCCTGTAATGTATCGCTTTGAAGCGCTTCAAAGCGATGTTGAAGCGATGTTGAAGCGCTTTGAAGCGATGCTTGATCGATTTGAAGCGATGTTGAAGCGCTTTGAATCGCTTCAGGACTGCGCCTTTTTCTAAAAAACTGCAAAATTCGATCTATTATACTCACTATTAATATTATGATTTTCTAGTATTTAAAGTTCACTTCTATTAAAAGTTATTTTTTTCTGTTAAAACTCACTTTTCTTAAAAAATCTTTTCCTAGAATGAATTCTCACTTTTTATTTCAGAGAGAAAG
>JBBITC010000061.1:0-4411 GCA_037440965.1 Candidatus Aenigmatarchaeota archaeon
TATGTTTTAAGTAAATTAAAGGCATTTGTTTTCCATATTTGAACTGCTGTAAAAAATAGCTTTTAAGAGTTGGTCTATGGTAATGCCAAACAATTGCTTTCTGCACATATTTCATTTTTCCAAGTTTTGTTAGTCTATAACCCCAATCAGTTTCTTGTGCCACTTCAAACTTTTCATCAAATTTTATTTTTTTTGCATATTTTGTCCTTACGCATAAATTCATCGTAGGAGCACGAGAAATAAATTCAGGAAATTTTTTAAATCTATGTTCAAGCTCTAGGCCAATAAGCTTTTGAAGCCAATTCACTTCTTTTGGAGTTGAGCAAAAGCCTGCAGTGGCAACAATTTCTTCAGAAGTAAAACCAGAAATCAAATTTTTTAACCAGTTTTTATCAACAACACAATCTGCATCAGTAAAAGCAATAAAAGGGGTTTTTACTTTTTTTATCATATAATTGTGAGCTTTTGCAATATTTCCTTTAACTCTTTCAAGCAAAATTTTTTTTGGAAATTTTTTCCTTAATTTTTCTAGAATTTCATAAGTTCCATCTGTGGAAAAAGCATCGGTAACATAAATTTTGTAATTTCTGTAGTTTAGTTTTAAAAGAGATTTTATACATTTTTCTATCGTATCCTTTGAATTTTTCACAGTTACTAAAACTGTAATCTGAGGTTGAATCATCTTTTCATCCTTGATTTAACCAAGTAAGAAAAATAATCTTTTGCCGCATTAAAAACTCTTTGCATTTCGTCAAAACTTAAGTTATGAGTAATTGTTTGCCAAATATGCTTAGGAGAAAGATAAAATTTAAGCATAAGTCTATCGCGAATTTTTCTCATTTCTTCTACACTTAAGTTTGGATAGCTAACTAAAAACTCTAGCTGCCCGTTAGAATCAAGCCATTTGTTAAAATCTTCTGTTAGTAAATAGCCATTTTGCTTGCACCAGTTATAAAATTCTGTTCCTGGGAAAGGAACTGCTTGCTGGAAGAATGCCATATCTGGATTTAACTTTTTAGCAAATCTAAAAGTTTGTTCAATAGTTTCTTTTGTTTCACCAGGCAAACCAATCATAAAACAACCAAAAATTTTTAAGCCTGCATTTTTTGCAGCTTCTGTAAATTTTTCAGCTTGTTCTAAAGTAATTCCTTTTTTTATATTGTTCAGAATTTGTTGATTCCCCGCTTCATATCCAACAATGACGATGCGACAGCCTGCATCTTTCATTTTTTTTAAAACAGAAAAAGGCAAATCTGCTCTCACGTTTGCAGACCAAGTTATGTCAAGCTTTCTTTCTTTAATTAAATCACAAATTTTTATTACCCTATCTCTTGATATGCTAAGGGTATCATCTTCTATAAAAATTTCTTTTATCTCTGGCATTTCATTTGCTATGTACTCAAGCTCATCAACAAAATTTTCTGGGCTTCTTGTTCGATAAAATCGCCCTATAAAAGTTTGAGGCCAATCACAGTTATGAACTTTTATACCATTCGCCATAAAAAAACCATCCTCTGTTTCTATATCAAACATCCAGCTTTTTTCTTTTACTTCCTCTTTTTTGACTATTTTTAAAAGATTTGTTCTATTGTCTTTTAGCTTTTCTTCTTTAGCCACCTCATAGGTTGTATATTTAATAAAACCGCTTTTCTTAACTTTCTTGTTTAAAAACCCCATATGGTTCAATTTAGCAACTATATAAGCGGCCATAGCCCTTGAAATATCAAGCTCTTGAGAAATTTGTTTAGTTGTTTTTGGTTTACTTAAAATTTCTAATACCTTAATTCGTAGTGGTTTTTTTTCATTTTGCAATTTCACCAATTTTTCTTGCCGTTCGTCCATAAAACCAATGTATCTCAAAAACCTTTCACGATCATCCCAACTTGCAATATAGCAAATATAAGTTGAAAGATACCTATTAATAAAATGTTCCCTTACTCTTGAAGCTCTTGGCCTATCTACCATTATGGAAGGGTTCATTCCTAACTTTCGCAATAAAAGAAATACTTGGATCGCTAAAACTTCTGAAACAGTTGCATAAGTTATTTTTCTTTCTTTAAGAGAACCATCACCAGTAAAAAGACCACTTAAAAACGCACCTATTTCTTTCAAACCCTGATTGAAAACAATCCATGGTATTGTTTTGTTAGGTGCCTTTTTCTTTATGTTAAAAACATATCTAAAAACTAAAAAAACAAATTTTCCACCAAAGAAAATTTGTCCGCCTCGTTCTCGAGTTGGCTTGACAATAGTTATATAAGTATCAGGAAATGTTCGCTTAATTAATTCTTTTATTTCATTCATTAATTTTAGATTTGACTGGGTGATAACTATGCTATACCCATCATAATGGCCTTCAGAAACAAAAAATCCTAAAAGTCGCATAAAATCAGGAGTAATTTTCAATAGTAATGGTATTTCTTTAAGATTTTTCCCGCCAATTTTAAGCTTTTCTAAAAATTCAGAAGGTAAACCGTATTTTTTCCTTAGTAAAATAAATTTTTTAATTGGTAGTATTCCACGACTTATCCATGCTTTTTTAACTTTTTCTTTTGTAAATCCTTTTTTTTCTTGCCAATACTCAAAGACATGATAGAGATTATGAACATATACATCTTTAAGATGTTTTTTTGATTTACTCCATAGTTCGTAAGAAAGATCGAGCTGACTAATAATTGGAGATGTAAAATTGAAGATTGGTGTTATAACTTTATCGCCTAGTTTTACTTCTGAAGCTTTTAGCAACATCATTTTTTTATTTCTTATAACTGGAAGAATATGTGATTTTCCCAAAGTGATAAAAAGACCTTTTTGAGTTATAACTCTTATTTTTTCATCTTCGATAACTCGTGAGATTCCTCTTATTTTAACAAATTTGTCCCCACTAAGTACCTGGATATTTAAATTACTTATATCAGCTATCTCATTACCAAGAACTTTAATTCTTTTATTTTGTAGGATTTTGTTTACAAATTCTTCTATTGGAATAAAATCGATTAAACCATTAACTTTCACAACTATCAATGTTTTTCCGCCAACACAGAATGTACATTGGTTTGGGCATCCTCTGCTTGATAAAATTTGTATCATTGGGTGTAAAGCTAAAGCATAGCGATAATCCCTAACATCTAAAAATTTTTTGTAAACTTGAGAAACAAATGGTAAAGAATCTAAATCTTTAATTGGCGGTCTATCAGGATTGTGGATTATTTTTCTACCTTTTTTAAAAGATAAACCTAAAACTTTTTTTAAATCTTCATTCTTTTCTAAGGCATTTGCTAGCTCTAAAATTGTGTAATCATACTCTTTTCTTGCAACAAAGTCTATAGCTTTTGATTTCAAAGCATCTTCTGGAAAAACTGAAGCGTGAGTTCCAACCAAAGCAATTTTTGCTCTAGTTTCTTCTTTAACCTTTTCCAAAAATTTCAAATCGCTTTTAAAAGTTGGAGTTGAAGTCTCAACAACTATTAGTTCAGGATTAAAGGATTTAATCCTTTTAATTGTTTGTTCAAAGCTTAATTCTTTAGCTATAGCATCAAAAAGCATAACATCATGAGCTTGCATGCAAACTCCTGCTGCATAAGAAAGCCAAAAAGGATAGTAT
Organism: Candidatus Aenigmatarchaeota archaeon; assembly: GCA_037440965.1. Lineage (GTDB taxonomy): Archaea > Aenigmatarchaeota > Aenigmatarchaeia > CG10238-14 > SCSR01 > JAVZHQ01. The sequence goes on from JBBITC010000061.1 coordinate 3,605, forward strand.
AGCGTGCCAGATTTTGTTTGTTCAGGCCACCTGCTCTCTCTACTAATCTTGAACTTAAAGGGTGGGTTTAAAAATAAAACTCTCATTCAATCAACTTTATAATATTTAAGGAATAGAATTTTAAAAGGATATCATGAAAGAAATAGAAATCACAATAGAAACAAGGCATTTAAAAATTTTTTCACTATTGGCAATTTTAATAGCTATTTTGCTAGTTGAAGTAATATGGCCATTGAACACTCCAATAAACTTTGGTGATGAAGGCTTTCACACTTTAATGATTCAATGGCTTTCAAATCAAAAGGAAGTTCCTGTTTGGCTTCCAAAACTTTCAACAGAAACTTTTAAAGGTGGTTATTCAGGTGGATTTTTATACCATTTTGCTACAGCTGGTTTAATGCTCTTTGGATTTCAAGAAGGTTTAGTTCGCTTTATGGTTCCTTTTTGTGCAATTTTAACTGGGCTTGCAGTTTTTGTTATCGGAAAGAAAATTTTTAATGAAAATGTTGGATGGTTTGCAGCAATTATTTTGGTAACATTCCCTTCTTTTGTGACTTATTCTGTATTTGTTTATAGAGATGCTTTTTTCACTTTTTATTTAACAGTTTTTTTCCTAACTTTTATTTTAGCAATAAAGGAAAACAGTAAAAAGTACTGGCTTTTATCAGGAATTTTTGGTGCTTTTGCAATTCTCTCAAAAACTGCAGGTTTTGGAATTTTATTCTTTATTGCTTTTACCTTTCTCTATGAAGTCTTTACTGAAAAAAATTTCTTGCTAAATTTAAAAAAATACTTGATTTGGCTTGG
>JBBITC010000062.1:0-4395 GCA_037440965.1 Candidatus Aenigmatarchaeota archaeon
TTTAGCAAATCCAAATCTCTTAAAACTAAAGAGGATTTTGTTTGTATACAAACAGAAAAATTATTTCTTTGAAGAATTTCTAGACATTTTCTTGTTATTTCATACTTTTTTTCTAAAGGCTGGTAAGCATCTGTTAAAGAGGAAATAAAAACACCCCCTTTTTTCCTTTTCAGAATTTCCCTTCTCAAAATTTCAGGAGCATTTATTTTCACATCAACAAAGCTACCCCATTCTTCTCTATGCTTAGTATATTTTTTTGTATAGTATTTAGCATAGCAATAAATGCAAGAATGTTCGCAGCCAACATAAGGATTAATGCAATAATCAGCAAGCTTGCTTTTGTTAAGCAAGGATTTGCATTTAATCTCTTTTATAAACACAACAGTTAGATATTTTCCAAGCAATATAAAGTTTCTTATTTTTATTTACTCCTAAGAGTGGTATATAATACTCTTAGACTTTTTGTTAAAAAGATTAAATTTTATCATCCACAAAAAAGAATGAAGTTAAAGATTGCTTTAAGGAATGCAAACCTCTTTTCTTAACTTAATTAAATTTATAGTTTTAAAAATTCTATTATCTTCTTTTGATAAAGAATATTTCTTAAAATATGACTATTTTCAATCCATTTTCTTAAAGGTATAGTTAGTTTTGTTGAGACATATCTTAATGCATCTTCAATTTTATTAAATTTTAATGGAAATTTATTAAGAGCTTCTTTCACATTTTCTCTAACATTCCATACACCTATAGGCATTACAAATCCTGGATGAACTTCTCTGAATATAATTACAGTAGCTTGTTTTCTTTCTTTCATTAAGGCATTAGAAACTGAAAGGCGTCCCGAATAATAACATCCGCCTATGCTAGGATAAGTCGTTCTCCCTTCAAATCCTTCCCAATCAGAATAAATTATAGTTTCTTTTCCACTAGGATTCCAAACAGTCTTGGGAAACCAAGCTTCCATTAGTTCATAACTCCAATATTCTGGTATCATCAATACAATCCATTTGTTGTCTAAGGCTGTATGTTCGTACACTCGATACTCATTTATTAATGGAAAAGTTTTCACTTTTTCAATCAATCTTTGTGAAATTATGCTGTCTACTGCTGTTATGCTCCATCTTGTTGGAACAAATCTTCTATTCTTTTCTATTCCAAACAAACCAGCAGAAAAAGCTCTTTGAATTCTTGAAATCAACACACCTTTTTGATAAAGCCAAAAAACCGCTTCGCTAGCTTTTAAATCAGTATCACTATAAACTTTTTCTATTTTTTGGTCAGTTTTTATTGAAGCTAAACTAATGCTTTTCAAAGGTGCGGATGGACCAAAGGGCTGAACTTCGTCGTCTAAAACAACTACCCCAGAAGGCTTTCTTAAAAATTCAGCCTCAACATCAGCAGAATTTTTTGATAAAGCCAATTCTCTTGTTAGCTCAACAATTCTTCCTTTATTTATTTCTCTCACATCAACTCTATACTTTCCCCTAACCAATTGACTTCTAAAATCAACAATTTCCTCTATACTTTTTCCTTTCCAAAATTCTGGAGTTCCTAATAACTGAGTATTTCCATGCAATGGAGGAATTAAAGGACCAATAAAAACTTTTGGCCAACCAATTCTTCCAACAAATATGTCTGGAGGGCTTGAACCATCTAGAATTAAAGTATCGATTAATTGTTTTGTTTTCATTTGAGCATATAAACGAATAAGAATTGGACAATTTGTTTTTCCACACAATGATTTTGAACCTTTACATAACACGCATCTAAAATCTCTAGTAACAGTTTTTATTTCCTTACTGCTTAATTCCTTTAAAACATTTTCCTCAATTACTTCTTTAAGCCATAGGTTTTTCATAAAATTAAGTTAAGAATATAAATATTCTTCCTTTTCGTAACCATACTTCCGATGAATTTTTAAGGCAACTTTTTAAAAAAATTAAGGAGCAGATTGCTAGTACAATTAAAATTGAAAGTAAATCTAAGTCAGGCATGTTAGAAGCTCCAGCTTTAATTTTTACTGTTGCGCTTTTAGTCTTTCCAGATACCATAGAAGTTACATCAACTGTAACACTTTCTTCTGGAGATAAAGCTAAAACTTTTATCTCAATTATTGTTGAAACAATCGAGTTTGGCAATACATTAGAAATTTCTTTGTCATAAATTCTTGCCTGGACATTTGAAGAAGAAGTTTTTAAATTAAAGCTATAGCTATCTTTTATGTTTCCTATATTCTTCACATAAACAGAAACATGGAAAGTTTGTCCTAAAGTTACACTTAAGCTACTAATTCCTAGCGAGACATCAAAATCTGCTAGCAAGGAAGAAGTTACTGTTAATGTTTCCATATCCTGTTCTCCAGGATCGTTAAAACCGTTAGCATTATTTTTATCGATACATGCATAGTAGTTATATAAGCCATCGCTAGCTGGTGCAGTAAAAGAGCCTGAGCATCCACTTCCACTAACACTACAAGAAGTTATTTTGTTACCTGCACATGAATTTTCTCTTAATTCTACTGTTTTTCCATCACAATTTGATAATCCAGAAGTTGAAAAGGTAATAGTAGCTGAAGGAGGTACAGGGTTTGGTGATAATTGAAGGTTTATATCACCTGAACATCCAGGGACGCCAGAAGGATTGCATGTAACTTGTTCAGTATCGTTCAAAACTCCATCAATGTAAAGTTTATAAGTATAAGTTGTTCCTCCATCTGAAGTAACACTCCAAGAAGGACAAGTATAAGAATAACTATTACCAGAAATTGTTCCTGAGCACTTAACATTTCCATTATCTTTAACCTCAAAATTTTTTCCGTTGCAATTAAAAGCTGTTATGCTTGCTGTAACACTGCAAGTACCAGAGCCTAAAATACTTAAGGACAAATCTCCAAAACATTGGCTGATGTCCTTTTCTCCACTTGAGCCAACATAGAACCAATCTTGTGGGATAAACTCTGCTTTAATTTTTGTAGTTCCAGCTACAAAATTCCAATTGTATTCAAAATAGCCGTTTGTTTTAGAAACAGAAGCTTGGCCTATTGAATGCCAGCTTCCATCAAAGTAATATAAATTAACTTGTACATCTTTGTGTAATGGATTTTTATCTTCCCTTAATAAATAGCCAGAAATTTTTGAGCCATCATAACCTATTTTGCCCACACTTCCAGTAGCATCTTGAAAGTGAGTGAATACTTTGTACCAAATTGTTATTGTTCTTTCACAAGCTGTCATGGTAAATGTAAATGGATTTTTGTCGGTGTCTAAAGCATCATTTTGATTACAATCAACATTAGCATCATGATCCCAAAAATGGCTGAAAGGTCTTGTTCCAACCAATTCCTCTGCTTTTATAAAGTAAGAGCCTGGAGTTAGAGAATAAGTTACTTTACCAGAAGAATCCGTATATTTTATATTATTGCTTAAATTAACCTTTATATTTGATAAGGGGGAAGATAAAACATCAATTTTTGTTTCAACAGTTAAAGTATAAGTATTCGGAGGACCTACTTGTTGCGCTACACTATAACTTCCTTCAGCCACTTCATTTCCATTCGGATCTTTAACACTTAAGTGTAAAGTGCAAGAGCTTCCACTTCTAGTAACTTTCACACTAAAAGCATTGCTTAAAGTGCTACCTCTATCAATAGAAAAACTGTTCGAGCTTACATAAGTATTAGAATCATCGCAATCTCCAGATGTAGAATAAGAAACAGTATAAGTTATTGGTGAAGCACAATAGCTGTTTGAGCTATCTGTAGCACTTATCTGCCATGTTTGAGTTGTATCTGAATAGCTTCCAGAAGAAGGAGAAATTGATAAAGAATAAGAGCAAGTTCCAACAGCAACACATTGATAGTTAGAACAAGTGTAACCAGACGGACAAGATTGACAGTTAAATGAAGTTTCAGAACCTGAGCAATAACAAGAGTCAGCAGTATTCTGACAAAGTGTATTATCACCCGCGCAATTATAAGTTGATCCACCATCTGTACTTATGCACACATCACAATTTCCAGTACATTTAGTTGCATCAGCTTGACAAGGTCCCCAAGTACCATCTGATTTGCAAATCATTACTCCACAATTTCCACAACTTTTAGTTTCACTTGGTGTACAAGCAAAACAATCAGAATCTTGAGAATCTACTTTTCCATCGCAATCATTGTCATAGCCATCGTTGCAAGCAGTTTCTTTACTTTCAGCAGAACTTCCCCACACCCAACTACCTGTATTACTCATATAGCAATTATAGTTTATTCCTGCACAAGATTGAATTCCACATTGGTTGCTTGCAGAACAAGTATAAGATTCACAAGTTTTTGTTCCTACTTTAGCACAGGCTCCATTACTACATGAATAATCATCTCCATTTCTTGTTAAACTTGAGCCT
>JBBITC010000063.1:0-4359 GCA_037440965.1 Candidatus Aenigmatarchaeota archaeon
TTAAAATTAAAGCTAAAGGTGCTTTATTTTTCTTTTCTTTCATGTTTAAAATTTGTAATTCCTAAAAATATATTTATGAAAAGATTGTTAATTTTGGTTTCATGTCTGTTAATTTTTGTTTTTTTAATTCATTTCTCTTTTCAAAAAGAAAACAAAAAGCCTATAGTTGTATGGTATACTGTCTTTAAGTATTTGGATGAAGATTTTTTTGAAAAAGTTGAAAAATATAAACCTGATATAGTTTTGGTTTCGGTTTTTGCAGAGGATGATGTTCTTCCTTTGAACGGAAGCAAGGCAGAAGAATTGAAAAATTTGGTTGAAAGGCTTCATAGCTTAGGGTCAAAGGTCTACTTTAGCTATTCTATTTTTAGCAGAAGCATGTACGAAGAAATAAAGGATAAGAACTTAAGCTTTGAAGATTATGGTCATATATCAGATTATGCAAAATATTTGAAAGCTAACTATCCTCAATTATATCATTATTATTTTGATTATTATATTGAAAGAGGTCTTTTACCAGAAGAAATACCAAAAGTTGAGAGAAAGCCTGTGGAAGGTTTTTATGTTGAGCCTGGGCATTATTCTTGTATTAATCCTTTATACAAACCCTATCGTGAGTTTATGGTTAAAGTTATTAATGAAACAATAAGTATAGCAAAACCAGATGGCTTGGCTTTTGATCACATAAGGTTTTTTACTTTTGATGAAGGTTATAATGAAGATATAAGAGATTTTATTCTCCAGAATTTTAATTTCGATGTTTATAATTACACTCCTAAACCACCTTTTATCCTTGATAGAATAGGATGGAATAAAGAAGATGAAATTTACTATTATTCAAGAGCAAAAGTTATCGAGTACGCTGTTAACGATATAGTTTCAAGATTTTCTGATTTTGAAAAATTTGAAACTACTATGGGAATGATAGAACCAGCAAGAGCTAATGGACAATATGTCGAGCTTCAAGCAAACATTTTTGATGGTTTGCTTCTAATGGCTTATGATGATAATCCTTTAGAGGTTGCAAGAAATGTTAGGGAAACTATAGCAAGAGCAAAAGGAAAAAAGGTGATTCTTGGAGTTTCTGCTATTGTCGATAAGCCTATAGAGAATATAAAGGCTGGCTTGGAAAATGGGGTAGATGGAATTTATCTTTTAGGTTATAAGTTTGATGATAGCTTGCACGAATACCTTTTAAGCTTAAGAAATGCTTAGTTTTTTCGAGGTGTCATACGTATGACACTTATATATAAGCTTTCTGTTTTTTGATTTAAAGCAAAGTTTTTTTAGTTAATTTGTAAAATAATAAGTATGCTAGACCCGACAACAGAGCTTATCCTAACTTGCGAGATACTGATTTTTATCTGTTTAAATTCTATTTGGCTTACCCTTTACTTGAGTATGAGAAAAAGACAGTTTAAAAAAGGTAATTATGAAGAACCTGTTTCTATAATAATTCCTACTTTCAATAAAGAGTCAACAATAGCTAAAGTTATAGATTCTGTTTTGACTTTAGACTACCCAAAAAAAGAAATAATAGTTGTAAACGATGGTTCTACCGATAAAACCTTAGAAATTTGTAAGAAATATGAGAGAGAAGGGAAAATAAAATTAATAAGTTATCAAAAAAATAGAGGAAAGGCTTTTGCTCTTAACAAAGGAATAAAGGCTTCAAGTTTTGATATAATAGTCACAGTAGATGCAGATTCTTTTCCAAAGAAAAACTCTTTAAAAAAGCTTATGAAATATTTTGTTGACCCTGAAGTTGGGGCAGTTGCAGGGACTGTTAAAGTTTTGAACAAGAATAAATTTTTAACTTTAGCTCAAGGTTTAGAGTATCTTCACCAAGGTTTCCAAAGAGTTTGTCAAGGTTTTTTAGATGCTATAATGGTGGCTCCTGGTCCTCTTACTGCTTATAGAAAGGAAGCTCTAATCAAAACAGGCTATTTCGACAACGATACTTCAGTAGAAGATTTTGATATGACAATTAAAATTCACAAAGCAGGTTATAAAGTAATGAGTGAAAGAAAAGCTGAGGTTTTAACTTTAGCTCCTGAAAGTTTAGACAGATGGTGGAAGCAAAGAGTAAGATGGTCAAGAGGAGGTTTGCAAATTTTAAGAAAGCATTTTGATGTTTTTTCTAACCAGAATACAAGAAAACTTGCCTACTTTTCATTTCCACTTCATGTTTTTTGGCTATTCTTTCCTTTTGTCCTCTTTCCTTCTTTTCTCTTGATAACTAGTCCGAGAATTTTATCCAGTTTTCAAAGATTGGCCGAGAATTTTCCAGTTTTTATATCAAACATTCTTTCCACTCCTATAGATTTTTCAAAAATGAAAATTTCCCTTTTCTTTGCTTCTTTTCAAGAAACTATTATTAATTTTTTAGACCTAAACAGGTTCAACCTTGTTATAATTCTTGGTTACATTTCAGTTTTGCTTTTTTTCACTTTCTCAGGATTTTCCTTCAAAGTCTTGGATGAAAAATTCAAGCCAAAGGATTTGGCTGGAATATTTTCAATTTTTGCCTACTGGATTTTCTTGTTAGTAGTTGGTATTTATGGTTTTTTTGTAGAACTTTTTAAGAAAAAGAAGAGTTGGTAGTTTAAAGAAGCTTTAGTTTTCCAGTTATCTTATCTATTTTATTTTCTTCTGCAGGTCCTATTCCCAAGCAAATAGTTTCTCCTGGCCTAACTTGAGTTAAACCAGCATCCTTAACCAAAAAATAAGGCAGACCAGAACCTTTAACCTTTCTATATATTTTTTCCAGTTCTTCTAAACTACTAACCTTTAAAACAACTTTTTTTGCTCCTTCCTCTTCCCATTTTTTAATAATTTTTTCATCGGTTTTCCTTACACAACCAACAGAAGCATGAGCAACACTAGCTGCAAGTTTACCTTTTCCTATCTTCAAGTTTTTTCTAATAACAATCACTTGTTTGAACTTTACCATACAGGAATTCCTCTGAAATAAGGAAGAACAGCATAGCCTAAATAAGATATTGCTAAGCATAAAAGAGTTTTCCCAAGAAGAGAAGCAATAAAAAACTTTTTAATATCATATTTTGCTATTCCTCCAAGAATCCCAACTATGTCATCTGGCAAAGGAGTTAAGGCAAATATAAAAATTGTTATAAAACCATTTCTTTTAAACCATTCTTCTGCAATTTTAAGCCATTTGCTCTTTTTCTTTATTAACTTTCTTCCACCATATCCTATGCCATAACCAATAAATTCTCCTGCTGCTGAACCAATTCCTGCAGACAAACCAACAAGAAAAGGATGAAGTCCTAACTCTTTAGAGAAAAATATAAGCAGATAAGTTGGAAAAGGTAAAAAAATGGTTGAAGTTCCAAAAAAGCTTACAAAAAATATTGCTGGATAAGAAAAAATTTTTATCCATTCAAAAGTTTGCAAGAAAAAACTTTCTAGCATAAAATTTAATTACTTTTTTAAAATATATAATGGTGGAAAAATGAAAAAAGTACTTTATATAATAGCACAACAAAATTTTAGGGACGAAGAGCTTTCTGTACCAAAAAAGATTCTTGAAGAAAATGGAATTAGAGTTACTATCGCAAGTATAACAAAACAAGAAGCAAGAGGAATGCTTGGAATGAGAGTAAAACCTGATATAGAGGCTAGGGAAGCAAACCCAAATAATTATGATGCTTTGATTATAGCAGGAGGAACAGGAAGCCCTAAGCTTGCAGACTATCCAGAAGTTTTAAATTTGGTTAAAAGGTTTTTTGAGCAGAAAAAGTTAGTAGCTGCAATTTGTGTTGCTCCTTACATCTTATCAAGAGCAGGAATTTTGAAAGGAGTAAAAGCAACAGCTTTTCCTGCAGATTTTGTTTTAGCAGAATTTAGAAAAGCAGGAGTAAATTATATAGAAGAACATGTTGTAAGAGAAGGAAAAATAATAACTGCTGATGGACCAGAAGCTGCAGAAGATTTTGGAAGAGAAATAGTAAAAGTATTAACTTCAGAAATTTAAATTTATTATATGAAGATAATGGTTCCTTTAGCTGAAGGTTTTGAGGAAATTGAGGCTTTTGCTGTTATAGATATTTTAAGAAGGGCAGGAATAAAAGTCGATACTGTTGGAGTTGTAGGAACAGTGATTAAAAGTGCAAGAGGAATTAGTGTTATGACTGACAAAAGGCTTGTTGAAGTTAATCCAGAAGAATATGACGGAATAGTTTTACCAGGAGGTTATCCTGGATATATAAACCTTGGAAAAACTCAAAAAATTATAGAAATAATCAAAAAATTTAACGATAAAGGAAAGTTAATTGCTGCAATTTGCGCTTCTCCTTCTATTCTTGCAAAAGCTGGAGTTTTGGACGATAAAGCAGC